>JALYXC010000300.1 GCA_030947315.1 Verrucomicrobiota bacterium
CAAACCGAAAATTATTGGGGAAATGTCAACACGATCGGGCCGCGCGGCTGTTACGATGAGGCCAAACGTTTCGCCGAGGCGTTGACCATGGCGTATCATCGCGAACATAAAGTGGACACCCGGATCGTCCGCATTTTCAATACCTACGGCCCGCGCATGAGACTTAACGATGGCCGCGTGGTGCCCGCTTTTATCAGCCAGGCGCTCAAAAATAAACCAGTCACAATTTTCGGAAAAGGAACCCAGACGCGCAGTTTTTGTTATTGCTCGGATTTAATTGAAGGGATTTATCGTTTGATGATGAGCCACACCAATGAGCCGGTGAATATTGGCAATCCCAACGAAATGACCATGCTGCAATTCGCCCAGGAAATTATTAAAGCCACTCATTCGCGCAGCAAAATGGTTTTTAAACCGTTGCCGCAGGATGATCCTCAACAAAGAAAACCGGACATCACCCGCGCGAAAACTTTTCTGAAATGGACTCCGAAAGTTTCTCTGGCCGAAGGGTTGGTAAAAACGATCGAATATTTTCGGACGAAAATTTAAAGGAGAAATGAGCCGGAATTATCTGATGAATTTAATCAAGCCGGCCATAATAGGGATGAGTCCGAGCCAGACATCTAAACTTTTTTTTGGGTTATTCTCATTAACACTGCGGCCTTTAGCCCGGTGGCTGGAAATTAGCGACCGAACAACCGTTTTAACGGTTTTTGGTGTGACGCGATAAACCGTTAAAACGGTTGAAAACTTTTTAGCGCCTTTGGTTCACCGGGCTAAAGCCGCGGTGTTAATGAGAAATTTAGATGTTGATCTTGTAGAGCAGATGTGATTTTAAAGGGATTTCATATTACGCTTCGATTGTCACAACGTCCTTGAAATATTGCCGCTCACCTTTTTAACGCCTGGCTGGCAGGAAAAAAAAGAGAATCGCCAGAATGATATAGACCGCCAGAAGCTGCAATCCCTCCAGCCAATTACTTTCGCCATCGCCGCTGATTTGGCCAACAATAAAAACCGCCACCGCCACTGCGACGATTTCCGGCAAGGAAAATTCCAAATCCATCGGACGCCCAAAAGCATATGAGGCCAGCACCAGGACGGGCGCGACAAATAACGCAATTTGCAAACTGGAACCGATCGCAATGCCCAGACTGAGATCCATTTTATTTTTTATCGCCATTAACAGGGCCGTGGAATGTTCGGCTGCATTGCCGATAATCGCCACGATGATCACGCCAACAAAAACTTCGGTTAACCCGAGCGAGGCGCGCGCCGTTTCCACGCTGCCCACTAAAAATTCGGAAAGCAATGCGACCAACGCTGTGGCGACAAACAAAATAGTAATGGACTTGGCCCTGCTCCAAATATCGGCCGAATTTTTTTCTTCAATGGATTCGCTGGCCAGCCCGGTGAAAAGTTGTTTGTGTGTTTTCAAAGAGAACAGGAGTGAGGCGGCATACGTCAGGAGAAGCACCACCGCAATGGCGAGGGAAAGATTTTGTTCGGCATGTTGCGTCCAGCCGCCGGGCCGCGTGTTCGCTGCGGAATGAAAAACGGTGGGAATAATTAAAGCGATGGCCGCCAAAGCGAGCGAGGTGGCGGAGGCTCGCGCGGCGGTGCGATTGAATTTTTGCTCACGAAATTTCAGGCCACCCGCAAACATCGAAACTCCCAACACCAACAAAATATTTCCGATAATAGAACCTGTAATGGAAGCCTTGACCACTCCCGTCAATCCTTTGGACAACGCCATCAGCGCGATAATCAATTCGGCCGCATTCCCGAAAGTCGCGTTCAATAAACCGCCTATTCCTTGCCCGACTTTTTCGGCCAGGTGTTCCGTGGCTTTTCCCATCCAGCCGGCCAGCGGAATAATCGCCAGACCGGAAATAATAAACAGCGCAGTTTCATTGCGCCAGCCGGGCGTGAAACGAAGTGCGACGGCCACGGGAACCAAAATCAGCAACCAATCGAGCGAAGGACGAAGCCATGATTGAGGTTTTTTATTCATGGGAGATCTATTGAAATTTTATGGCGCATTTCACCGTATGATAAAAATAATTTGGACTTCCGGCGATAAATCTCTTTTTCCATGATGGTCAATTTTAAATTCCTGCCCATCAAAAATCCTGTTTGCAAATCGGCGCGGCCAGAGGCATGATCGTATTTGGTCGCGGGACGTAGCGTAGCCTGGTAGCGCGCGTGGTTCGGGTCCACGAGGTCGTGAGTTCAATTCTCACCGTCCCGACCATTTTTCTTTTTCAAAAAATTATTCGGCCTTCACAAATTTCAGCGCGGCCGAGTTCATGCAATAACGCAAGCCGGTCGGTTTGGGGCCGTCATTAAAAACATGCCCCAAATGCGCATCGCAACGCGCGCATAAAACTTCCGTGCGGCTGGAAAATAAAGAATGATCCGCCTCGGTGGCGATTTTTTCTGGAGAAAGGGGCGACCAAAAACTGGGCCAGCCGGTGCCGGAATCAAACTTCGTTTCCGATCTGAATAAATCCTGGCCGCAGCAAACGCATTGATAAATTCCCGTCTCTTTATTCTTGTCGTATTCATTGGTGAAAGGTCGTTCGGTTCCTTTTTTTCGCGAGACGTGGAATTGCTCGGGCGTCAGAATTTTTTTCCATTCCTCGTCGGTTTTCATCGTTTTGTTTGTCATAAGGAGGATCAGCCACCATCAACGTGAATCAGCCACTGAAATGGCGACAAATGGAATCTACTCGGCCCGTTTAATCGGGTCAATGGCACAATCAATTAGATAAGAATAACCGACGGTTTTAGCGATGCGGGGCAAGTAGCGATTGCCGATGAGGTTGGTTTTGTTTTAGCGCCTTAGTGCCCGAAAAAAATAACTAATCCCACTTCGAAAAAACGAGGTGGAATTTTTTGTTTATAGGGACGTCGAGTTAATTCGCATTAATAACCACGTTCACTGACCGCATTTCTGCAGAGATCGAAATCTAATAAGAGTGAAGCCCTTCCACATTTACATGGGATGTGTCGTCACGTTGGTAAGCCATTTCCAGTCATTGATTCCTCCAAACTGTGCTGGTGTCGCTTTCCAAGTTTTGCTGGCAGAGTCTTTCAATGAGTGAATTTGCGCGTGGCCATCGTTGAAATTAATTCCGTAGGCATAGGCATGATTACGAGATGGAAGATCAAGAAATCCTCTGCCCCCTCCCATGTCGACTAGTAACATACCATCATTAATACTCTCTGGAGTGTCTTCATCAATGACAAGCCAAGTATTAGCAGGCTGTTTCATTTGACTGCTTTTGGTATAAACTGGATTATTAGGATCTTGTGGAGCTCCCGGATTCCGGATATCCCATCCCAGAGGTAATCCATAATTGCGCCCGGCCATATAGGAATTCATGGAAATGCTTCGCAGAATAGGCTTTCCCGGGAATGGATTGGGGGCTATCGAAACACGATTGTCGGCCGGACAGTGATATATGCCCAACGATTTTGTGTAAGGCCAGAGCAAGCCATTTGTAATCCCTCTTGGGTCCGCGCCACCATAAACATAAGAACTAGCCCCTCCGCCTGTTGCGGCATTTCCATCACACCATGTTCCTGGAAAAGTTCCGTTGAAATTAGGGTAGGATGGAACTATTCTATCGTTATTATCGGATACATACATATGACAGGAATAGCCATGCTGCTTTAAATTACTAACACAATTAATTGCTTGGGCCCGGGCTTTCGCCTTGGCCAACGCGGGCAGCAGCATCGCCGCCAAAATGGCAATAATGGCGATGACGACGAGCAGTTCGATCAGTGTGAATGCTCGAGAATTTTGGGCGCGTGGAGGCAAATATGTTTTAGTCATAAAAAGTCGTAAAAAATTTGATTAACAGAATATGCGTTGGGAATTTCATTTTGACAAGTCCTTTTTTTCGAGCAAGCCGGGAAGAAAATGGTCTCGCGACTCCCGCGCCGAGCGTAAGCGAGGCAGTCTGCTCGCTGGGCAGGCGGGACGCCTGGCCCTACTCTGAGAATGCCCAAGGCTGACGCATCAATTTTTTTCCATTAACACCGTGGCTTCAGCCCGGTGTTAGGTCATGCAATGCGAAAGCCAGCCGTTTCAACGGCTTTTTCTACGAGCAAAACCGAAGCCGTTGAAACGGCTAAACTTCTTTTTCCGCTTTTATCACCGGGCTAAAGTCTCGGTGTTAATAAATAAAAAAAAGCCGGAACAATTTTGTTCCGGCTTTTCGTAATTTTTTCAGGTCACAGTTTAATTTCTTAACCGATAAAAGGCTTGCCCGGAAGCCGAACTCGTCGTGTAAGGACTGGTTGCTCCTGGCACATCGGTGTAAGGCCCGGTCACGACAGGAGCAGACTGCAACGTTGAAGAAGGCGTGCTCCAGGTAATTGTCACGGTATTATTCGGATTTTTGGTGATCGTCAGGCTCGAAGGCGAAACAACTGAACCAACTGTCAAGATAGCAGGATTGCTGGCGGTGGTGCAACTGGTCGAATTCATCACTTCCACGACATACGCGCCGGAATCGTTATTTGTTTGCGCATTGCTCACCGTCAAAGTCGCCGCGGTAGCTC
>JALYXC010000317.1 GCA_030947315.1 Verrucomicrobiota bacterium
GGTCCTTCATGAGAGACAATGAGTGGGTAATGTCTGTTTTAAAAAAAGCTATTAATCTCAAAACCGCTACAGCAAGAATTTTTATTTTAATTTTGCTCTTTGGCGCCGCGATGGCGGCCAATGCGCAAACGTTCGAGCTTCTCCATACGTTCTTCGATTACATCAATCACGACGGCACGTATTTGCGTGCTCGTCTCGTAGAAGGAAGAGATGGTAACTTTTACGGCAGCACTCTCTACGGCGGAAGCGAAGGCAATCGAGGTATCTTGTTTAAAATTACGCCCAATGGCGTGTTCACGACTTTGGTCGTATTGAATGATTCGACTGGATGGGTGGAGGCTGAAATGGTGGAGGGGAACGATGGCAACTTCTACGGAACCTCTTCTTTAGGCGGTGCTAGCGACAATGGAACGGTTTTTAGGCTGACACCTGACGGCATCCGGACGACACTGGTTTCATTTTCTTTCACCAACGGCTCGGTTCCCGAAGCTGGAGTGATTCAAGCCAGAGATGGCAACTTTTATGGGACCACTCTTTATGGCGGGGCTCATGGAGATATCTATGGAACTTACGGAACTGTATTTAAGATGACGCCCAATGGCTCGCTAACCACGATGGTCTCCTTCGCAGGCACCAATGGCGCCAATCCTGAAGGCGGATTGATGCAGGCGAGTGATGGTAATTTCTATGGCACAACCAGATTTGGCGGCGATCTGAGAGGCGACACCTCGTTCGGGGCTGGAACGGTATTCAAAATGACCCCCGCTGGCCTATTAACTACTCTGGTTATTTTCAATTACACCAACGGTGCATCCCCTTTTAGGCGGATCATTCCGGCGCGTGATGGATATTTGTACGGAGGAACGTCTGAGGGTGGATTAGGTCACGGCACGATATTTAAGACTACCACAAACGGGATGCTGACCACGTTGGTGACTTTCGACGGCACGAACGGCGCGGGTTCGCCTCAATTAATTCAGTCGAGTGACGGAAATTTTTACGGCGCGAGCGGTGGCGGCACACACAACGATGGCATAATTTTTAGAATGACTCCCGAAGGCCAATTAACTACCTTATTTTCATTCGACTACTTGACTACCGGTAGCGGTCTATATCCTTTGGTGCAAGGAAGTGACGGCAATTTTTACGGTACGACGGGGGCGGGGTATGGAAACTATGGATCCATTTTCCGCATCGTGATGCCGGGGCCGCAGTTAAATTTTGCGCGAACAGGAAATCAACTTGTCCTTTCCTGGCCCACCAATGCAGTCGGTTTCACGTTGCAATCTATTACAAATTTAACTTCCACCAACTGGATTAGTTCCACCAATTTACCCGTCATTCTCGGTGGACAATATACCGTGACCAACAACCTTTCCAGTGGCAGCCGCTTCTATCGCTTGAAGAAATAATGCGGCCGACTCCTATCGCCCGCTTTCTTTTGTGTTCTTAAACACATCCCGTGAAATCAATTTTTTTGATGGCGCAGATAATAAATTCGCCAGGCGGCCAGCACGGTTCCCCAAATCAGGCTGTTAACAATCAACAGAATTAAATTGAGAAAACCTGGCGTGATTTCGCTCCACCAAAGTCGCCGCAAGAAAACGCGCGGGAAAATGAGAATTTTCTCCAGCCCGGTCAGCGCTAAAATTAAATTATCCAGATGAATCAGGCGCGTGGGCAAATGCGCCAATAAAAAAATCAACCCTTCCAACGAAAGTATAGCCACATAATGAAGCGCGGAAAAAAGAATCGTTGCTTGGACAAATCGCTTCATCGGCTCTCACCATTATTTTTTTACAAAACAAAGCCAAGCCGTTTTTTGTTTAATCATTTCTGAATTCTAATTGCCCTGCCATTCCGGCTGGATCAAAATAACGCGTGGCCTTCGCCGAGAACCATAACGCAGCGGCTGAGCGAAAAATGAATTCCCTTTTTCGGGCGTTTGCCATTTCCTTGTTCATTCATTTGCTTATTTTCGGCGGTTGGAAATGGGGAAAGCCATTGACATCATGGCCGCGAAATCCATTGTCTCGCCGGTCGGAAAAAAAAGTCTTCCCCACGCCGCTTGCCAAAAAAAATCCCGCGCTGCCGGAAGTTCCATTAACTTTTGTGGAAGTGGATCAATCCGCTTTAGAACCGCCCAAAGAGACAAAATTTTATGGCGCCGCCAATACCAAGGCGGCCAATCCCGAAAAAAAAGTGGAATCGAATATTCCAAAAATTTCTGGCTCGCAGGATAAAGTTCCGAAAGTTATCGAGTCTGCAAAATCCGCAGCGCCCTTGCAACCTTCGCCTCCGGAGCATCCAACGCCTACCCAAACCATGGAAGTTCCTCCCAAAAAAAGCGAAGCGCCGGGCGATTTGGCTTTTGCCAAACCGGAGAACAAAATTAAAACCGAGCCGGATAAATCTTTTATCAAGCCGGAGGAAAAAACCGCCCGCGCCAGACCGCGCAAATTATCTGAAGTGAAAGGTTCACTCGGAGAAAAAATTCACCAGGAGGGCGGCGTGGCCAATGTGGCTGTGGATGCCGCATTCGATGTCAAGATTACTTCATTCGGTTCTTATGACGCGGAATTTATTGAAGCCGTCAAGCAGCGTTGGTACGCGCTGCTTGCCGAACGCAACGGAACTCTGCCCGGAAGAGTCGCCTTGGAATTTCGCCTGCATTCCGATGGACGCATCACCAATATGAAAGTCATGGAAAATAATGTGGGCGAAATGCTCGGTTTGATTTGTCAAAAAGCCATTCTTGATCCTTCTCCTTTTCGCCGGTGGCCGCAGGAAATGCGCCGGGAAATCAACGCCGATTTTCGCGACGTGACGTTTTCTTTTTACTATTTAAATTAATTCAGAAATTATTCTTTCAAAACGATGGAACCATTTTTTATCATTATTCTGATTCTCGCTTCAATTGTTGGACTGACTTTTATCGTGGAACGCGGTTTGGCTTTGCGGCGCCGCAAAGTAATTCCGTCGGAAATTCAGGCCGCCATTGACGCTTACACCACGTCGGCGGATTTGCCCATGCTGCGAAAGGTCTGCCAGCAAAATCCTTCGCCGATCGGCCGCTTGCTCGTGTCCGCTGATGAACATCGCGACTGGCCCAAAGCGGAAAATATTGATGCGCTGCAAACCCGCGCACGCCACGAAATCATGAAACTGGAACGCGGCCTGGTGATTTTAGAAATCGTCGTGGGCATCGCGCCGTTGCTCGGTTTGGTCGGAACTATTTACGGTTTAATCACGTTGTTCGGCGGATTGGGACAAACCGGTCTGGGCGACAACCAACAGGTGTCCAAAGGAATCGCGCTGGCCTTGCGCGCGACTCTTCTCGGTTTGCTCACGGCCATTCCTTCATTGATTGCCTGGAGTTATTACAATAAAAAAGTCGAGTCGCTCGCCGTGGAAATGGAAACGTTGTGCGACCAATTTTTGCGCCGGGCTTATCGCGGGAAATAAATCATTGTCCGTTTTAAAATTAACAAACTTCGCCATGAAAAAAATCCTGCTTTTTATTTTACTCTCGTTTGGCTCGGCATCGCTCTTGGCCCAGACCAATCATTTCAAGCGCACGGAGGATGTTATTTATGGGCGCAAGTTTGGCACGGCGTTGACGCTCGATATTTTTCAGCCGGAAAAACCGAATGGGTGCGGAATTGTTTTTATCATCAGTGGCGGTTGGTATTCGGCGCATGAAATTATTCTTCCTCCACTTTATGAACCTTTTGTGACGCGCGGTTATACGGTTTTCGCCGTGGTGCATGGTTCGCAACCGAAATTTCAAATTCCCGAAATCATTCAAGATCTGCACCGGGCAGTTCGTTTTATTCGTTTCAACGGGAAAAAATATGGCATTGATCCAAATCGAATCGGCGTCAGCGGTGGCAGCGCGGGCGGTCATCTTGCGCTGATGCTGGCCACGCACGGCGGCCCCGGCGCGTCTGATGCCAAAGATCCCATTGACCGCGAAAGCAACGCCGTGCAATGCGTCGCCTGTTTTTTTCCGCCCACCGATTTTGTGAATTACGGAAAACCGGGCGAAAGCGCTTTGGGTGAAGGCGTCTTGGCGCCGTGGAAATCGGCCTTCGGAGAAATCCCAAAAACGACCGAGGCAAAACAAAAGTTTGGTCGCGAAATTTCGCCGATTTATTCCATTACTTCAAACCTGCCGCCCACCCTCATTTTTCAAGGCGATGCGGACAAACTCGTTCCGATTCAACAAGCGGAATCATTTGTCAAACGGGCCGAAGAAGCCGGCGCCACCGCGAAGCTCATCGTGAAAAAAGGGGAAGGACACGGCTGGAAAACCTGGGCTTCGGATTTCGCGGTATTAGTGGATTGGTTTGATCAACATTTACGCGATGCCAAACCGGCAAAGCAACCAAGTTCTAAATAAGGTAAGGCAGGCGGCTCACCTGTCCGGGCCAAACGCGATTGAGGTAAGTCTGCTCGTGCTGAGCAGGCTGGACGCTTCTCCCTCAGCACAATCCCTCATAAAACAAACATCTCTTTGCTGGATGGCTACTGTTTTCACGACTTATAAAATTGTCCCTGCGATTTGGAAATGTTTTAACTTTTTATTAAAACGAATCTGCGATCGCAGGATCAATAAACAAAAAAAAATTAAAAAATATTATGAATGAATTAAACGAACTTTTTCTCGATGAACTGGCCGATATTCTTTACGCGGAAAATCTTTTGCTAAAAGCGTTGCCGAAGATGGCAAAAGCCGCGCAATCGCCCGCTTTGAAAACCGCGTTCACTTCTCACCTCAAAGAAACGCAAACGCACGTGGAGCGATTGAAAAAAGTATTTCAACTTTCCAACGAACCGGCCAAACCAAAAAAATGTGAAGCCATGACCGGGTTGGTTAAAGAAGGCGCAGAAATCATGGAAGAATGGAAAGGCTCTCCCGCTTTGGACGCCGCGCTGATTTCCGCCGCGCAAAAAGTGGAGCATTACGAAATCGCCAGTTACGGTTGCCTCTGCACTTGGGCCGAACTGATGGGAAATAAACAGGCGTTAAGTCTTCTCCAACAAACTATCAACGAGGAAGAAGTCGCCGATAAAAAGCTTACTCAAATTGCGGAAGATTCCATCAATATCAAAGCCGAAGAGTCTGATGAAAATGATCGTTCTAAAAAAACTTCCGGCCAACAAAAGAGCAAAAAACGTTCCTGATAAATTTTACGAAAATCGGTAACTGAGGGATTTTCATGCGACAAACCTCTGAACTGGAAGTGGACGGAAAACGGTTGCAGGTATCGAATCTTGAAAAAGTTCTTTATCCCAAAACCGGTTTCACCAAAGGCCAGGTCATTGATTATTACATCAAAATTTCTTTGGCGCTCCTGCCTCATTTGGAAAATCGGCCACTCACGTTGAAACGTTATCCGAACG
>JALYXC010000377.1 GCA_030947315.1 Verrucomicrobiota bacterium
GGCTTCAGCCGGGTGCAAAACAGCAAAAAGAAGTTCGGAACCGTTTCAACGGTTTTGGCTCGTCGTGAGAAATCGTGGAAACGGTCCTGATAATCGCTCGCACGAAGCATTGGAATGCAGCCAAATGTTACTGAGAAAAAATTGGGATTCATTGGCTGATCCTTTTAGCGGGCGATTTTTGCAGCGCTGTTAGTGGCAGAATTTTTAGTGGAAGAACTTTTTCCGGACGCGGCGGCGGATTGAATCCGCACTTTTGTTCCGTCCTGCAGTTTGGTTTGACCGGTCGTCACAATAGTTTCGCCATTTTTTAGCCCGGCTGAAATTTCCTGTTGACCGCGAACGATGCGCCCCACCTGCACTTCGCGCTGATGAGCCCCTCCATTTTCCACCACGAAAACTTTGGTCACGCCGGCGAAATTTACAACGGCATCCAGTGGAATCATCATGGTGGGCACGTCGCGTTCTAAAATTAATTCGCCGCGCGCGTAGGAATTGGCTTTGAGTTTATGTTTAGGATTTTGCACCAACGCGCCAAAAGCAAAACCGCGCGTGGCAATATTCACCGAGGGACTGATCAAATAAACTTTGCCCTCGAATTGGTTGGTCGGAAAAGCGTCCACATTAAAAATAACCTCCTGTTCTTTTTTCACCTGGCCAGCATAGCTTTCCGGCGCTTGCACGATGAATTTCAAAACGCTGTCGTTGACAATGCGAAACAGAGGCGAACCGACTTTTACAAAATCGCCCGCGCTGGCAATCCGTTCGGCCACGGCGGAATCGAAAGCCGCTTTGACCCGCGACCGTTGCAAATTTAGTTTCGCAATTGCCGCCGTGGCTTCCACTGCCTGAACTTCGGCGCGCGCTTGTTCGGCAGCGGCCACCGTCGCATCGAGATCGCTCGCCGAGGAAATTTTTTCTTTTTGCAGCGTCTGAATGCGTTTGAGATTTTGTTCAGCGTTGGCCGCCGCAGCTTTGGCTTTAACAACATTGGCGGCCGCCTGCTGCAAAAGCGCGTCGTAGGAAGTCGTGTCAATCAAGGCAATTTCCTGGCCACTTTTTAAACGGTCGCCAAATTCGGCCATTGTTTTTTCCACTTTGCCTTCTACTTCTGCGCTGACCGTCGCGTCATCTTTTGGATAAAGTGTTCCCACCACCGAAAGCGTTTTATCCATCGGAACCACTTCCACCTTGGCGATGGTGACTGGAACTGTTTCGTTTCGATTGGTCTTGGGAGTTTCTGTTTTAGGTTTGGAACAGGAAACCAACGCGACTCCCATCAAAATAAAAATCAGTGCGCCCGAAAAAGAAGGAAATTTCATTCAAGAAAACTTAGAAGCCGCGAGAAAAATTTTTATTCACCTTCTCAACGTAGGAATCAGCTCAGGGAACGTCAATGAACGTTTGAAATTTTCAGATGAAGGAAATAGTTGAAATGGGGAACGCGACCGGCCCGGTCGCGGAATCCGGCGGCTCACCGGATTCTTGTTCCACTGAAATTTCCCTTCGGAAAACCGAGGCACAAATTTTTCGGCGCGCCGCCGAAAACTGCAGGGGAGCCGCCTGCGCTCCCGGAAACATTTCATTCGTTGGAAATCAATAGAATTGCAGCCGTTGTGAAAACTTCTTGACGAACTTTGCCAAAATTACTCGTGAAAATTTACGGCGCGGTCAGGCGATAAAATCGCTGGTTGAGATTGGTGATGGCATCGTCGTATTGCCACATTCCAGTGAAGTCAGGAATGATTGGAGCAATCGGAGCAAAACTGCCGGGATTCAAATTCAATGAGCCTTGTAACGTATGCGTGGCGTTCGGAATACCGATCCCTTGAAGAAAAGCGTGGCCATTCGGCAATCGCGCTATGGAAAGTATTTTCAGAAATGGGTCGCCCAGGAAGCGCGCGACACCAAACCGATCATTGGCATTGCCAGCAATCACCGCCCGTCCCATTTCATCCAAGGCGATTCCGTAAGCGACGTCGTTCGGCCCAGTTGAGAGATCGACGACTACCTTGCCCCCGTTACCGTAAGTAGAATCCAGGGAGCCATTCGGAAGATAGCGCACAAGCGAAACTTCATTGTCTGCGCCAATGGCGCCCGCGCCGGCCACCAGAATTTTACCGTCGGGTTGCAATGTCACAGCATAAGCAAAGTCGGCAGCCAGTCCAATCGGCGTTGTGACCTTTCCATCTCCATCAAAGGAAGTATCGAGCATGCCATTGGTGAGATAACGCGCCACCGCCATATCCACTTGGGTCCCGCTCACTATCGCCGCCCCTGCGACAACAATTCTTCCATTAGTTTGAATGGTCATCCCGAGTCCTTCGGAGACAACGCCAAAGTCGGTCGTCACCCGTCCAAATGAACCGAACGAGGTGTCCAGCGAACCATTCGTAGTGTACCGGACGAGCGCGAATTGAATTGATCCCAGTGTCCCCCAACCCGCAACGACAATTTTGCCGTCAGCCTGAATTTTTACGTCCGTAGCTTCATCTTCGCCGCTCGCAATGGCTGTAATTGCCTTTCCTCCGCTGCCGAATGAGATGTCCAGCGAACCATTTGTGTTGTAACGCGCCACGGCAAAATCGTTGTTCATTCCGTTGTAACTGTAACCAGCGAGAACAATTTTCCCATCGGCTTGCAACGTTACCGCTGTGGCAGAGTCATTCGCTGAGCCGATCGGAGTCGTGACTCGGCCATCTCCATCAAAAGAATTATCAGGCAGGCCATTGGTTAAATAGCGTAAAACCATAAAATCCTCGTTGGCACTTCCAGCCACCACAATTTTTCCATCGGGTTGGATGGCAACGGCCGTGGCAGCGGAACCGTTAGTGCTTACTTCGGCCGTGATTTTTCCCAAAATGCCAAAAGAAATATCCAGCGAGCCATCAGTGTTGTAACGCGAAACCGCCACAACGTCGTGCGAGCCATTATCAGCTCTGCCAACTGAAATAATTTTTCCATCGGATTGAATGGCGACATCCTGGGCTTGCGCAGTGCGGTCAGCGATGTCCTGGGTTTTGATGCCGTCGCCGTCATAAGAACTATCCAGTGTGCCATTGGTCAAATTGTAGCGCACCATTGCGAAATCGTTATTGTTGGGTCCTGTCTGGGCGTAGCCAGCGACCAGTAATTTGCCGTTTTGAAAAGTCATGGCCTGAGCCTGACTATCTCCAGTAACGCCAATGGGCGTCATAGCTTTGCCATCGCCGTCAAAAGCAGTGTCAAGCGCTCCATTGAGAAGATACTTGACCACCGTAAAATCCCTTCGTGGGGTGGGAAAAGGCTCCGAGCTATAGCCAGCGACGATAATCCTTGACGCATTCAATCCGCTGCGTTGAATCAGCACCGCATTGGCTCCCTCGAAAAAATTTCCGACGCGTGTCATGACTTTTCCGTCGCCATCGAAACTGGTGTCGAGCGTTCCATTTAGATTGAGACGCGCCACCGCAAACGAAAAAATACTCGAGTTAGTGGTGCTGGAGCCGGCAATTACGATTTTGTCTGGGTTAAAGATGGAATTATCTCCCGCCTGCACGGCGATGGCAGTCGCGCGGCTATCCTCGCCAATGGTGACAATGACGGTGCCGTTCGTGCCAAAGCTTGAATCGGGCAAGCCATTTGTTAGAAAACGGAAAACTGCCATTTGAAAAAATGTCGTCCCCGCCACCAGAATTTTGCTGTCGGATTGGACTGTCATGGCCAGACCTTCAATCGAAGCGGCGGTTGATTTTATCGCGATACCATCGCCGTCGAACGAGGCGTCCAAGACACCATTAGTCAAGTAGCGCGCGAGCACAAGGGCACCACTCGAAGAACCAGAGATAAGAATTTTCCCATCACCGGGAAGGCTCAATGCGGTGGCGGAATCCGAAATTCCTACGTCGGTCATGACGATGCCGTTAATGCCAAAAGAGGAATCAAGCGAGCCGTCCGGATTATATCGCACCACAGCCAAATCTGTATTGGTGCTATTCTTATAAGCGAAGCCGGCCAGAACGATTTTTCCATCCGGTTGAACGCGCATCGCATTGGCTTGGCTCTGACCCGTCCCCACCGGGGTCACGACTTTGCCCAAAGTTCCAAATGAAATGTCGAGGGTATCGTTGGTGTTATAGCGAACCACCGAAAAATTACCACCAGTGTAACTACTTGTGCCGCTTGACCCAGCCACGAGCAATTTTCCATCCGCCTGAATCGCTACTGCGTAGGCGAAATCTTCACCAAAACCAAATCCGGTGCGAGTAAAACCTGTTCCGGCGAAACTTAGATCAAGGTCACCCGGAGCGCCGTGTGCCAGCGCGATGGCAAAAATCGAAACGGAAAAAGATAAAAAGCATTTTTTGATTTTCATAATTTTTTTGAATATTGGTTTGGTCGAGGTTGCCTTGGTCGAATGGACATTAGAAGATTGGGTGCAATTGTCAACGCTAGAAAGAACGTTCTTTTTCATGGTCGGGATGTTTTGAAATGGGGAGCGCGACCGGCCCGGTCGCTGAATCCGGCGGCTCGTCGGATTCTCGTTCCACTAAAATTCCCTTCTGAAAAATCAGGCGAACAAATTTTTCGGCGGGCCGCCGAAAAACTGCAGGCGAGCCGCCCGCGCTCCCCAAATATCTGATTCGTTTCCTATTCGAAATTTCAAATCTGGCCGAACCTCTATGCGGGCATCTGGAGTTTTAGTGTTATTGAATTTTTTCCTGCGCGGTCAGTTTAATAATCTCCCGCAAGGAAGTCGCGGGGGAAAAACCAATTTTATTTTTTAATTTTTCCAAAACCGGTTTTCGCCGCAGCATATCTTCAAAGCCGGGCGCATACGCTTTTTCGTAAGGAATTAATTCGATCGCCGAATGGGAGTTTAAAGTTTGCACGACCAATTCGGCCAATCCGTGAATGCTGATTTCTTCGGAGCTGCCAACATTAAAAACTTCTCCGCGCGCCGTTTCATTTTGTTGAAGTCGCACGAGCGCTTCAATCGTATCGCGGACATAACAAAAACAGCGGGTTTGGCGGCCATCGCCAAAAACCTGGAGCGGTTTGCCTGCGAGCGCGGCGCTGATAAAACGCGGCAGAACCATCCCGTGAACGCCGGTTTGGCGCGGCCCCACGATGTTGAACAGGCGGGCAATCGTCACTGGCAATTTATTTTCCTTGACGTAAGCGAGCGCCAAAAATTCCTCCATCAATTTTGAACAGGCATAACTCCAGCGGCTTAAATGCGGCGGGCCAATTAACAAATCGTCGTCTTCGGAAAAAGCAGCTTTTTGACTTTTGCCGTAAACTTCTGAAGTGGAAGTCAACAGCAGCGGCACGCCAAATTGGCTGGCCAAGGCCAAAATCGTTTCTGTTTCATGCAAATTGGTGGCAATGGTTTGGATCGGCGATTGCAAAACCAATTCCACTCCGACCGCCGCCGCTAAATGATAAATAAATTCGGCGGTCGAAATCAAATGGCCGAGTTCAGCGCAGGTGGAAACTTTGGCCGGAATGATTTTTAAGCGCGGATGATTCTGAACGTCCCGCAAATTTTCCCAAGAGCCGGTCGAACAATCGTCAATCACCGTCACGGCTTTTCCATCGGCCAAGAGTCGCTCCACCAAATGGGACCCGATAAAACCGGCGCCGCCTGTGACGATGACGTGAGAAAGTTGGCGCATTTGTTGAGGAAAAAATTATTTCGGATTTAAAGATATTTCTCTCGTCTGAAATTACGAAGCGACATGCATTTCACCATCTCCGAAATGTTCCACGATCATATTGACTGTGCGTTCGATGGCGCCTTGATTTTCTTTGACCACGCGCAGCGCATTTTTTCCCAGTTGCTCGCAGCGCGCGGGATCGTTTAGCAAATCGCCCAAAACTTTTTCCAGTTCCGTTTCATCCTGCACTTGCACGGCGCCTTCCATTTTAACAAAGGATTCCGCGATGCCGGAAAAATTCTGCATGTTCGGACCGAAAACCATCGCTTTGCCGAGCGCGCCTGGCTCAATTGGGTTTTGCCCGCCTTGCGCCATCAAACTTTTGCCGACAAAAATCACCGCAGCTTCTTCGTAAAAAAATTTTAATTCGCCAGTCGTGTTCACCAAAAGACAATCCACCGAACCTGAATCACGCCGGGTCGAACCGGTAATTTCACTGCGATAAATAAAGTTCACGCCAAGCTGATCCAGTTCGCGCCCGACTTCCTTGCCCCGCTCAAAATGGCGCGGAACGAGCACCAGAAATAAATCAGGAAATCGCGGACGCAAGCGGAGAAAAATCCTGGCCAGGATGGCTTCTTCGCCGGCGTGCGTGCTGCCGCCGAGCAGCAGCCGCGCCTGAGGCGGCGCGCCAAGTTGTTGCAAAAGATAACGCACATCCAACATGCGCCGCTCTTCCAGTTTCGCCGCGTCGTATTTTAAATCTCCCACCACGTGAATCGTCGAAGGCCGGAATCCTAAAGTGCGGAGACGATCCCGATCACTTTCGCTCGGACAGCCCACGCCGCTGAACTTTCGAAAAATGGGCCGGAACAAAAAGCTGAAGAATCGGTAGCCGCGATAAGATTTTTTGGACAAACGCGCATTGACCAGAAAAAGCGGAATTTCCAGGTCCAATGCGCGCCATAAAAAATTCGGCCAGATTTCCGCTTCGATCAAAACGATGACTTCAGGATGAATTGTGGCGAGCGCGCGTTCCACAAAGTTGCGGCGATCAATCGGATAATAAATTTTTTCAATATGCGACGGCAGTTTTTTTTTAAGTTCGCCCATGCCGGTCGAGGTGGTGGTGGAGACGACGATTTTGATGTTGGGCAAACGCGGCTGGAGGGTTTGAATAAGCTGCGTGCAAATATTTACTTCGCCTACGCTGACCGCATGAATCCACATGATATGGCGATTGGTCAGAGCTTGTTTAATGGCGGTGCGATAGCGGCCAAAACGGTTTTCCACGCCGCGCTGCCAATGGCCGCGCCGCCACATTTTTAAAAAATACCAGGGCGCGCTCAGCAGAAAACCAAAAATAAAAAAAATATTATAAAGGAAACGCATTCAAAGTTTTGCCGCCGGAAGATTGGAGAAAAACTCTCGATGGAGCAACTCAGAATAAGGGTTGTTTTTCAGCGGAAGAAAATCCACCAAACGAGCAGCAACATCGGCAGCATACAAGGCAAAGTGAATTTAAAAATATAACCAAGAAAACCAGGCGTGTGGATTTTGTGATGGTCGGCAATTGCTTTGACCAGAAAATTCGGGCCGTTGCCGATGTAAGTATTGGCGCCGAAGAAAACCGCGCCGATGCTCACGGCCACGAGGTATTTATTAAAAGCCAGGTTGCCGATTAAAAAGGCAATTTCAATTTCTTCAGTCGTGATATTTTTACTCACGAGTTGCGCGGCGTGAAATTGTTTCAGCGCGGAAAATGTTTGCGAAATTTCCACCGCGTGAGTTCCAGAAATGGCGGCGGTTCCGCCCGATTGAATCAGATTGTGAACCTGAGCAATAACATCGGCGTCCACAAACGATCCAAAAATGGCGCTGAGAAAACTAAGGTAGGTCGGGGCATTATCCAATGCGCTGGAAAGCAAACCGCAACTCCAATAAAAAAAACTGGCGGGCGGATTTTGTCCCATGAGAGTAGGCGCATTTCCTTGCAGCCAATCGAGCGCTGGCATCATGGTGGCAAAAATTCCGATAAATAAAATGGCCACTTCCGTGATGGGATGAAAATTAAAATGGTTGGATTTATACACCGATTTTCGGGTGGAAAAATAAGAACCAGCCGCCGCGGCCAGCATCAATCCTTCGCGAATAAATGGGGGATTATTTATAAAAACTGCGCCGAGAATTATCGCCAGAAAAAAGAGATTGCCCAATCCATCAAAACGCCAGTCTTCATGCTCGGTTAATTTTTCCCGGACTACTTTGGGCGCGCGCAAATAGTTACGCCGATCCACCCAAAAAAACATCGCTAACAGAATTCCCAGGCCCAGCGCCCACATCGGCCAGCAATGTTCGGCCACCCACCAAAAAGGAATGCCTTTTAAATAACCGAGAAAAAGCGGCGGATCGCCGACGGGCGTGAGACAGCCGCCCACATTGGAAACAATAAAAATAAAAAAAACAACGTGATGCGCTGTGACGCGAAATTTATTCATCCGCAACCAGGGCCGGATAAGCAGCATGGAAGCTCCTGTGGTTCCTAAAATATTGGCCAGCAGCGCGCCGATAAAAAGAAAAAGAACATTCACGAGCGGCGTGGCTTCGCCTTTGACATTGATGTGAATGCCGCCCGAGACCACAAAAAGCGAGCCGATCAACGCGATGAATTTAATATAATCCTGCGCCGTTTCCCGCAGTCGTTCGTGAGCAGCGTGGCGATAGTTTTCAGACACTCCGAAAAAATAATAGGCCAGCGTGATGCCAGCCAGAAAGAGCGCCGCTTTCACATAATTTTTTGTCCACCAATCTGGAAAAAGAAGCGGCCCCAGCGCCATCAGACCCAGCAAAACTCCAAACGGTAAAATCATCCACGGATTGGCCGCCATTATTTCCATAACTTACGCTACGTTGAGCCGTAAAAATTGGTCAAACAGAAATCGGAGCGCAGCGTGTTGGAAAGGCCGACCACAACGCGGGAGGCGCGCGATGCGGTCAGACGATTTCCACCAAAATATTTTTTGTGCGCCTGCGAATTTCATTTTGCTTTTTCTTTTGCAATTGAGCGCGCCGCGCTTTTTCCCACAGCAATTCCGGCAATAAAAGCAAGGGAAAAGGAGTGGTCCAAGCCAAGGCTGCGGCATCTCCGGCGGCCTGACGGAACAGGAGATTTAATTCCGATTCAGCAAGATCATCGAGTAATTGTTGCAACAAACGATTTTTCAACCGCTCGAATTCGGTTTGCTGCAAGGCGCGAAACTCCGCTTTCACCTGGAAATGAGTTTCCGGCGCGAACGTTGCATATAATTTTTTAGCATTTCTTTTCATTTTTTCTCCTTTTTTAAAATTTTGTCTCATTAATAAATTAAATAAAAAACCCGCGATTGACGGGCAATCGCGGGTTTTTCAAAATTGACTTTCTGAATTTAGAAAAGTTCCCCCACGTTGCTCGATCCCCAAGTTGCGCGCCAAATGGACATCGCTTCCATCAGCGGATGGACACAAAAGCCGGTTTGAATTGTCAACGTGTTTTTCATCAGACAAACAGATAAAACAGTATTCGGCTGATTTTGTCAAATGCGATTTTTAAAATTTTTCTCGGGACTTGTGAGCCGATTTCTGAATGCTATTATTTCGCTGTGAGTATGCCTCTAAAAATGGCGGTTTGCGGGAATTGCCACGTGAAGAATTTTATTCCAAGCGATCTGCCGGCCATGGAAACAATGCCTTGTTCCAAGTGCGGTCATCCCGTCATGTTGCCGATTATTATGCGCCAGTTTGAATTGCGCTCTATCATCGCCTCGGGAGGAATGGGAACAGTTTATCGCGCTTTCGATTTCACGCTGGAACGCGAAGTGGCCATTAAACTCGTCAAGCGCGAAATGGCCGCCGACGCGCAGGTGATGGAAAATTTTACTCGCGAAGCGCGCGCGGGCGCATCGCTTAATCATACCAATATCATTCACATTTATACCTTTGATGAATTGGATGGACAACCGTATCTCGTCATGGAATTGGCCGATCAAGGCAGTCTCGATAATCGCATCGAACGCGAACAACGCGTGCCGGAACTCGAGGTGCTCGATGTCGGAATCAAAGTGGCCTCAGCGCTGGCGACCGCCTTGAAACATGATTTACTTCATCGCGATATTAAACCGGCCAACATTCTTTACAACGTTGAAGGCGAACCGAAGCTGGTGGATTTCGGTCTAGCTGGAAAAACTGGAATCGAAGCGGAAGCCGACGCGTTTGTTTGGGGCACGCCGGAATATGTTGCGCCGGAAAAAATTAATCGCGAACGCGAAACATTTCTTTCCGACTTATACAGTTTGGCCGCGACACTTTATCACGCATTGACCGGGCACATTCCTTTTCAAGGAACAGTGGAGGAAATGGTCGCCGCGCATGTCAACATGCCCGTCACTCCACCCAATGTAGTTGTACCTGAAATAACCCAGCCCACCAGCGATACGTTGCTGCTCGCCATGGCGAAAAGTCCTGGCGCGCGCTTTAAAAGTTACGACGATTTTATTATGGCTTTGACTTCCGCCCGCAGCCAGTTGCTCGTGCAAAGATTTCGCGGCGAAGACGACAAAAAAGGGTGGTGGCGACTTTAAAGAAATAGCTATTAAAAATTTATGAGAAAAATTCCATTCGCTTTTTTGATTTATTTTTTTGCATTTTCGTTGTTCGCGGAAAACTGGCCGCAATGGCGCGGACCAAATTTCAATGGCTCCACGACCGAAAAAAATCTTCCGACAAACTGGAGCAAAACGGAAAATATTTTGTGGACTGCTCCCCTGCCAGGTTACAGCGGCGCCACGCCTGCGATCTGGGGCGATCACGTTTTTGTTTCCAGTCCAGACGCCCAAAAAAATCTGAATTTAATTTGCTTAAATCGTCTTGATGGAAAAGTGCGCTGGCAAAAACAAGTTGCAATGGGCGACAAAATTATTGGCCGAAATAACATGGCTTCACCTTCGCCTGTGACCGATGGCCAAACGGTTGCTATCATGTTCGGCACCGGCGATTTGGCGGCGTTCGATTTTAACGGCCAGGAAATCTGGAAACGAAATATCGCCAAAGATTACGGCAAATTTTCCATCATGTGGCTCTACGGATCGAGTCCGCTTCTCTACAAAAATAAACTCTACGTTCAGGTTCTAGAGCGTTCGCCCCTGCCGCCCGATTACGCTCACGCCATTGATGACAAACCGGAACGCGAATCGTATCTGCTTTGTCTCGATCCAAAAACCGGCAAAAATATTTGGCGGCACGTTCGCAAAACGGAAGCGAAAATGGAATCCAACGAGGCGTATTCGACACCGATTCCGCACGAAGGAAAAAATGGAACAGAAATTATTGTTGTCGGTGGAAATTGCGTGACCGGACACAAAGCTGAAACCGGCGAAGAAATCTGGCGCTGCAACGGATTGAACGCCAAAGACGGGCCATGGATGCGCATCGTTCCATCGCCAGTGGTCGGTGCCGAAATGATTTTTGCCTGTGCCGCAAAAAAAGAACCGGTTTTCGCCATCAAAGAAGGTGGCAAAGGCGACGTCACCGCCACGCACGTCGCCTGGAAATTCGAGGAATTTCCCAGTGATTGTGTCACGCCGCTTTTTTATGAAAATCAATTATTCGTGCTTGATGGCGACAAACAAATGATGACTTGTCTCGACCCGAAAACGGGCGCGAAAAAATGGCAGGGAAATTTAGGCGTGCGCGATATTTTTCGCGGTTCGCCGACCGGCGCGGATGGAAAAATTTATTGCTTCAGCGAGAAAGGAACCGTCGTAATTCTCGAGGCCGGAAAAGAATTTAAAATTCTGAACACGATCAAAATGGGCGAGGAACCGTGCCGCAGTTCCATCGCTGTTTCGCAAGGGCAACTATTCATTCGTACTGCGCAAAATCTTTATTGCGTCGGGAAAAAATAGCTAATTGCTGGTTCGTGCGAAAAAATCATTCGACACTCGGAATTCACTATTCGAAATTCCAATGCCTTTGCCCTACAAAATCGCCGCGCTGCTTTACGTCTTCAACAGCCACGATGAAGTTTTGCTGATCGAACGAAAACACGAACCGAATTGCGGGTGCTGGAGTCCATGCGGCGGAAAACTCATCATGGAAATTGGCGAGTCGCCTTATGCCTGCGCCTGTCGCGAAGCGGAGGAGGAAATCGGTTTGAAAATTTCGCCGCGCGATTTGCGTTTGACCGGTCTCGTCAGCGAGCATGGTTATCAAGGCCAGACGCATTGGCTGATGTTTTTGTTTGAAGTGAAAGTGAAAGTGGAAAAATTACCTCCCGACCATCGCGAAGGAAAATTTCAATTTTTTCCGGCGAGCGAATTGAAAAATTTAAAAATGCCCGAAACCGATTTGGAACAAATCTGGCCGCTCTTCTGGAAACATCGCCGCGGATTTTTCGCCGCGCATTGTCATTGCCACGCGGATGGACGGAATGAATGGATGCTGGAAGAAAGTCAAACTACGATAGGAGCAACATGCCCGATCTGAATTATCTCCAAGGGAAAAAATTCGCAGTCATCATGATCAAGGGGGAGAATGATTGGGCTTTCTTCGTTGGTATCGCAAAGTGGCATAATGGGGAACTTCTTATAGATCGCGGCTTGGACACGTCCGAATTTAGGGTTCCATACGAATCCTTCCATCAGATCAAACCAACAGACATTGCCGATCGTGAAGAACTGGAAGGCGCAGAATATTGCACGGTTATGCTTGTCGAAACGCTGACGGATGAAGTGGATCCAGTCACTCTTGAACGCACTGATTTGACATGGCCGGAAAATTCAGAATAAGACTCGCGCTGCCGCTTGCTTTGCCAGACGCCGCGATTTATTCTGCCACGCCGTGAAACAACCGTTTATCAATGTTGAAGAAAAAATTGACCGCTTTGTTGGCGGCGAACCGGAACACCAGACGGTCTTTCCACGGCAACGAGTTCCAAAGCGGATTCCATTGCTTGGAAAAAAGCTTTCGGTGGAATTCGAGTCCCGCGCGGTGTGCATCGTTTAAAAACCCACGAAGAAGCAGATTTTGACAGTTCAAAACGATTCAGGCATTTTTGCACCATGAGTTCCGAAATCATTTTCGAGGTCACAGAAGCGGAAGAAGGCGGTTATTCCGCGTCGGCGCTGGGTCACGGCATTACCACCCAAGCGGAGACTGTAGAAGAATTGCGCGCGATGGTTCGAGATGCGGTCGGTTGTTTCTTTGATGACACGCAGCAAGCTCCTAAATTAATTCGCCTGCATTTCGTGCGCGACGAAGTGTTGGTGCGGTGAAAACGCCGCGGGATCTTTCTGGCGCGGAACTCGCGAAGGCATTGCGAAAATTGGGATATGTAGTTACACGTCAGTCCGGTTCACATCTCCGGATTACCACCCAGGAAAATGGCGAACACCACGAGGCTATTCCGAACCATAGTCCGATAAAAATCGGCACGTTGAAAAGCATCCTGCGAAACATCGCGACACATCATGGCATAGCGATTTCAGAGTTGTTGGAGTCGCTGGATTTCTAATTTACGCTCATGGACGAACCTATCAT
>JALYXC010000379.1 GCA_030947315.1 Verrucomicrobiota bacterium
ATGATGGCGTGCGCCTGTGGGTGGACAATCAGCTTTTGATTGATAAATGGATTGTGCAAGGCGGCGTCGAGTGGACCGGAAATCTCGCGCTGACTGCTTATCGCAAATACGACATCAAAATGGAATACTACGAAAATCTCGGCGCGGCCTCGGCGCAATTATTATGGAGCAGCCCGACTACCGCCAAGTCCATCATTCCGCAAACGCAACTTTATTCTGGCGCCTCGCCCGTGTTGCCATTTCGTTTTGCATCAAGCGAATGGCTGACCAACAACCAATTCCGCGCGACATTCACAGGAGCGCCCGGAGAAATTCATCGCCTGGAAGTTTCGAGCAATCTGGTTAATTGGACATTGCTGACCATCCTGACCAATGTGAATGGAACTTTAATGTTCACAGACAAATTAACGAATAATTTTCCGCAACGCTTTTATCGAATGAAAGCAGGAGGAATTTATCCGGCGGACATTATTGTTGATAACTCCACCGCGGGCGTTATTGGCGCGTGGTCAACTGGAACAACTTCGATGGACAAATACGGCGCGGATTATCGTTTCAAATCACCAGGAACTGGCGCGGCTTATTTACAATTTGCGCCAAACATTTCGCTCGCCGGAAATTATCAGGTTTACGAATGGCATCCACAAGGAGTCAACCGCACGACAGCGGCCAGTTACGTGATTGAGTTCAACGGCGGCGCACAAACCAATAGCGTGAACCAGCAAATAAACGGCGGTCAATGGAACTTGCTCGGCACATTTAATTTCGCGGTGGGCACGGCGGGCGGTATTAAAATCAGCGACGACTTTTCCGTCGGCAGTGTTGTGTTAGCTGATGCCATTAAGTTTGTTTACGCGCCGTGATAAAAAATAAAATTGGCGCCAATTAAAATTCACAAGTCCAGCGCGCGCCACAAATACCAGGCCGCAGTCGAGCGATAAGGCCGCCACTTTTCTCCAAAATCGAGCAATTCTTTTGGCGTGGGCAATTCTGCTAATTTATAAGTCAGCGCAAAACCCTTGCGCACTCCATAATCAGTGATGGGCAAAACATCTTCGCGGCCGAGTCGAAATATCAAAAGCATTTCCACCGTCCACGGCCCGACTCCGCGAATGGTAGTGAGCCGCGTTAAAATTTCTTCGTCCGACAATTTTCGAATCTCTTTGGTCGAAGGAACAACGCCAGACAAAGTTTTTGCGGCGATGTCTTTGACCGCTCTGACCTTGGCCCCCGACAAACCCGCCGCGCGCAATTGTTCCTCCGAAATTTTCATCAAGTCTTCCGGCTCGGGAAAAATTTGCGTTGGGAAAAGATCTTTTACGCGTCCGAGAATAGTGGCGGCGGCTTTGCCAGTAAGTTGTTGATACGCCACCGAGCGCACCAATGATTGAAAAGGACTGCAATTTTTTTCCGGCTTCAAAGTGCATGGACCCACTGCGCGAATGAGTCGGCCTAGAACTTTGTCTGCTTTGGAAAGATGCTGAATCGTTTCGGTGTTCATACCTGTTTTGCGCCATAGGCGCGGCCAATTTATAAGAAATAATCCAAAATAATTAGGCTGGATTCATTTGCGGTGAGTAGCTTTGAGGCTTCAACGATTTTTCTTCCCGCTTGTTCCAAATGTTTTGCCTGATTTTTCCAAAGCTTGAGGATTGATTGTTTTCAACGATTGGAACACGGCTTCACGAACAAAGCCGTCCCGATCATCCGTCGCTTGCATTAATGCATCAAATGATTGCTGGCCACCCAATTCGCCTAAAGAGAATGCTGCTACCCGCCGAATAATCCGATTTTCATCCTGTAATTTTTTTATGATCAATGGAACGACGGTTTCTTTTTGTTCGCGAACTCTGCCAAGGGCGCTGATTGCTCCGCTTTGCGCCTCCCAGTCCGGACTGTCCAGCGCCTTGATCAAATCTGCTACCACAGACGTCTCTTCTACAAAGCTCCTCAATGCTTCTGCCGCATCTCGTTTGACCAGACCATCGGGATCGTTCAAAGCAGCACGGAGAACAGGGACGACAAGCTTGGGTTCGAGTCCAATTTGACCCAAGGCATTCACTGCTCCGAGGCGAACCCAGGAATCATTATCGTGACACCAACCTATCAATAAAGGGATTGCGGGAGCACCATTGGTTCCAAAGTTGCCAATTCGTAGAATCAGTCCCCATTGGATATGCTGACCCTGGATGTTTGTTGCAGTTTTCAGCAACACAGGAAGTGCATCAGTCCCCATATGGGAAAGCACTTCAACTGCGCAGTGCCATGCACCATAGCTTTCCATCGAATGCGGGGGTTTATACTTGTCCAATAATTTAGTCAGTTCAGGAATGGCGGAATTTGCTTCAGTACCCAAAGCCCTGAACGCTCCCACGGCTCCGCCCGGCAGCCTGGAGTCTTCACAAGGTGGCTGTATCCATTTGAGAAGAAACGGAATTGCTTTCGGACCGATCTCCCGCACTGCTTCAATTGCTTCAATCGCCCCGGCTGATGGTCCATCAAAACCTTCATTCTGAGTCGTCATCGCCCAATCGCGGAGGGGCTTTCCTTTATAAATTGGTTCAGGACCGGAAACCTTTAAACTGGAATAAGACTTTTTACACGAGACGAGCAGCGTGAGACTGCAAGCAATAACGCTCAAAAAGAAGACAACCATCCGAAGGTGAGTTCTCATATCAATTTGCTTTATTATTAGTCCGCGAGAAATTGCATTTCCGTATTTTGCTTCTTCATCTCAAACCATGTGAATTAAAAATTTATTCAAACCAGCTTCCATCCCTTACGATATTCGCGGCGAATAATGTGCGCGGCTTCGGGCGCATTTTTTACTTTCAGTTTGGCGGCGTCCCATTCGATCTTTTTTTCGACACGAAGCGCGACATTGCCCAGATGATTCGCTTCGGTGAGCGCGCCGGAATATTCAAAATTGCAAGTGGTCGGCGCGCCCGTTTTGCAGGCGTGAATCCATTCCTCATGATGGCCGAGCGATTCAGGAATAAACGGAGCGGGCGGTTTAAAATCTTTGAAATCAGTTTCCGGCAAGAGAACATGTTTGCCATAATCAGAAAGCAACATTCCTTTCTCGCCGATAAATAAATGGCCATTGTCCCATTTCGGAATTTTTCCTTCCGTCCAAATTTGTGGCTTCTCGTTGCCTTGATACCAAGTCAATTTTACCGGCGGCATTTCTCCGCGCGCGCCGTATTCGTAGGTCACGCTCATGGAAGCTGGCGCCGTTTCTGGACTGGGTTTTGGCCCGTGCGCTTC
>JALYXC010000489.1 GCA_030947315.1 Verrucomicrobiota bacterium
CAACACGTCCGTTTCGGTGATGGCATTATTGGCCGCGCGAAAATCAGAATATAATTCTCTCATTGTGCGAGCGCGAAAATTCTTGATTGATTCGCAAGTGGATTTGGATGAAGCGAAAAAAGTGGATAATGCTTTTGACGGCGGAATCGGTTACGGCAGTCATTACCCGCATTCGGATATGTCGAACACGTTGCTGGCGTTGGAGGCGCTTTATTACAGCAAACAGTTGGCGGAAGATAAAACTTGGGCGGACGCAAAAGATCTGAACTGGCCGGCCGCAATTCATTTTATTCAAAGCTGCCAGAATCTGCCGAGTCACAACCAGGAAAAATGGGCCTCCGACGATCCGCAAAACAAAGGCGGCTTTATTTATTATCCCGGCCAGAGCATGGCGGGCGAGACGAATTTATCTTCCGGGCGCAAAGCGTTTCGTTCTTACGGCAGCGCCAGTTACGCTGGATTATTGAGTTACATTTACGCCGATTTGAAAAACGACGATCCACGAGTGCAAGCGGTCGTGAATTGGCTCTCGAAAAATTTTTCCCTTGAAGAAAATCCAGGACTCGGACCGCAAGGACTTTTTTATTATTATCACACCATGACAAAAGCGTTGACGATTTACGGCGCGGATGAATGGGAAATTGCCGGCGGAAAAAAAATTAATTGGCGCGAACAACTGGCCCAAAAGTTAATCAATTTGCAAAAGAGCGATGGTTCCTGGGCCAATGAAAATGGACGTTGGTGGGAAAAAGATTCCGCGCTCGTCACCGCTTACGCCGTTATTTCTCTGGAAATGATTCAGCGCGGGCTTTGATTTTAGCAAGCATCATTGATCTATAGTTGTAAAAATATTTTTAGAAAAAATTATGTTTTTTTTCAATGTGTTTCCACGACTTCGTCTGAAAGTTTTATTTTTTCTCAGTCTTCTTTCTGGAGTTTGGGATATTCAACTTGATGCGGCTGACCAGTCGCAGTGGGGAGAAGCGTGGTCGCGCAATATGGTTTCATCCGAAAAAAAATTGCCAGATTCGTTTGATCCTAAAAGCGGCCTTAATCTTAAATGGTCAGCTAAACTGGGGACAGAAACTTATTCAACTCCAATCATCGCGGCCGGCCGGATTTATATCGGCACTAACAACGGCGAACCGCGCGATCCAAAACAAACCGGCGATCGCGGCGTCCTGATGTGTTTCGAGGAAAAGAGCGGACGTTTTCTCTGGCAACTCCTCGTTGCCAAACGCGAGGAAGATCCTTATCTGGATTGGCCCAATACAGGAATCTCATCACCTGTCACCGTGGAAAATGATCGAGTTTATCTGGTCAGCAACCGTGGCGAAGTTTTATGTCTCAATGCGCCGGATGGCAAAATTATCTGGTGCTTCGATCTCACGACAGGCGCGGGTATTTGGTCGCATGACGCCGCGCATAGCTCGATTCTCATTCATGATTCATACCTTTATCTCAATACCGGCACCGGCGTGGATAACACTCACAAACGCATTCGCGCGCCGAAGGCGCCGAGCCTGGTGGTGATTGACAAAGAGAACGGCCAACTCGTAGCGCGTGATGATGAACAGATCGCTCCGAATATTTTTCATTCTACCTGGTCTTCCCCGTCGTTGGGCAAAGTAAATGGTCGCAATCTGATTTTCTTCGCCGGCGGCAATGGCATTGTTTACGCGTTTGCACCAGTAGAAATTAAAAATCAAAAAGCAAAAACTAACGGCGTAGCGCCTGTGGCCCGGTTAAAAAAAATTTGGCAGTTCAACTTCGACACCACTGCGCCCGCTGGCGATGTTCATCAATATCTCAGCAATCGCCGCGAAGGGCCGAGTAATATTTATGGCATGCCGGTGTTCAACAAAAATCGCGTTTATGTGGCCGGCGGCGGAGATGTTTTTTGGGGGAAAAACCAGGCGTGGTTGAAGTGTATTGACGCGACCAAAACTGGTGACATTACCACGAACGGTTTGGTTTGGTCCTATCCGTTAGAGAAGCATGTTTTGTCCACGCCAGCGGTGTATGACGGATCTGTATTCATCGCAGATTGCGGGCGCACGATGCATTGTGTGGATGCGGAAACCGGCCAACCATTCTGGACTCACGAATTAAAAGGCGACGTTTGGGCTTCGCCCTTAGTAGCTGACGGCAAAGTCTATTTGGGGACTCGAAGCGGTGCGCTGTGGATTTTTGCCGCGAGCAGGGAAAAGAAAATTTTGGCGACTATCGAGACCGGCAACCCAATTAACGCCACGGCCACTGCAGCTAATGGAGTGGTTTATATTGCCACCATGAATCGTCTTTACGCAATTTCCCAAAAAAAATAGTTGGAGCGTAACGAATAGAAAAAACCGTTTTTAGCAGCAGCACATTTTAAGAGTGAAAACTGATAATCGCTTGATTCTATTGGTTAAAAATCGGCATTGCGGCCAGATTTAAATCCTCTTACTAATAATCATTTAGGCCGTTTTTGAATTTTTTCCGCTTGGTTAATCATTGTGCCAAGAGATAGTCCCAGGGCATTTGCAATAGCTTTAGCGGTGTCTAAATTGGGGCTGCGTTCACCTCGTTCTAACAGGCCAACATAAGTTTGATGAAGTCCCGATAATTCCGCCAATGCTGCTCGACTCAATTTTCTTTTTTCCCGATGCTTCTTGACCACCTGAGAAAAGGCATCTGACAAAACTGGTTGGGCTGGAGCCATTCATTTCAGAATGACTTCTCCGGCAAAATTCAATCATAAGACATTTGTCTTGAATGGCTATTGACAGGTTTCTATAAAAATGGCTTTCTTGGCAAATCATGAAAATTATTGTCACAATTTGTCTGGCCTTACTTTGTCTAAATGTTCAGGCCCAAACTAGACGTTCTGGCAGCAGTATTGGTGGGGGCGCAAGGGTGGGCACTGACATTCCGCTTGACCCCTCACAATTGGAGGAGATGAGAATTCAGAGAGAAAAACAAGCCGCCGATAAACTACGGCGTGACGCGGAAATAAAAGCCGCCTTTGATAAGCACAACCGAGACTCCGCCGCCTATCAGCGTTCGCTCCAGGCATCCAAAGGCGATGCCTTATTGCGCCAACGCGATGCCGTTGCCCAAAAAGTTTATGCGCATTATCCGAGGCCGATTGATGGCGCGAATAATCGCATCATGGACGGAAAGCTTTATTCAAAGCCGTTTCCCGCTGGCACAGAAAACTTCCGTGAGGGACGCGATTGGGTAAGGGACAATGAAAAAAATCGGAAAGACGCGGGCATCCCGATTCCTACGCCAGAAGATGAGGTTGCCGCTAAAAAAGAAATCGCCGCCGAATGGGCTAAACTGACAGAAAAGAAGCCGCCCGTTTCGGTTTCCACAGGGACTTTGCCTAAATCGGATATGGCCGCCGAAAATTTAAAATTAAACCAAGACTCAGCCCGGAGCGGAAATTCCTACGG
>JALYXC010000509.1 GCA_030947315.1 Verrucomicrobiota bacterium
CGAACTGCTGTAGCGCTTCGATAAATTTCGGCAAATCGCGCGGATCATTTTGCAAATCGGCATCCATCGTCGCGATAAATCTGCCGCGCGCTGATTTGATTCCGGCAAAGCTGGCGGCCGACTCTCCGCAATTGAACGCAAACCTTTGAACGCGAAGGCGGGAATTATTTTTCGCCAGTTCTTTCAATAAATTCCAGGAATTATCGCGGCTGCAATCGTCGGTCACAATGATCTCGTAAGAAATATTCAGCGGCTCGATGGCTTCACCAATCGTTTTGATTAACGCGGGCAAATTGCCCTCTTCGTTGTAGCAAGGAATAACCACGCTGAGAGTAATTATGCTCAATTCAGAAATTTGGGTGGCGGGTTTTAATTGGCCGGTTCCGCTATTCCGGCCAACTGACTTTTTTGCATTTCGCCACGGCGCATTTGAAATGGGACGCTGTTAATAATGGCCGAAACCAACGCCGAAAATTGGTAGTTCTGTTTTTGCAACGCTGCGGTGATCTCGTTGACCGCGCATTTGTCGTAATATTCCAGACCGCGCCCGAGCGCGTAGGTCAGCATTTTTTCAGAAATACAGCGGGCGAAATCAGATTTTTTTCGCTCGACCAAAATAGCCTTTAATTCGGTGGCGCCTTGAAATTTTTCGCCGCTGACCAGTTGGCCCGAAGCGTCAATGGGAAAATTTCCATCCTGTTTTCGCCATGCTCCAATTCCGTCGAAATTTTCCAGACTGAAACCAATCGGATCCATGCGCTCATGACAGGAAGCGCAGGTGGGATTTTTTCGATGTTGCTCCATGCGCTGCCGCAATGTGCCGGTGAGCGCGGCTTCTTTTTTTTCATTTAAATCCGGCACATCGGGCGGAGGCGGAGGTGGTGGAGCGCCGAGGATATTTTCCAAAACCCATTTGCCACGCTTGACTGGCGAGGTGCGTGCCGGGGTGGAAGTAATCGTCAAAATACTCGCTTGAGTCAACAGGCCGCCGCGCTGATGACCTTCGAGTTTCACGCGCCGAAAACTATTTCCCTCCACGCCGGAGATTCCATAATGACGCGCGAGCCGTTCATTTAAAAAAGTGTAATCGGCCTCCAATAAATCGAGCAAACTTTTGTCGTTCTTCATGATGTCGCCGAAAAAAAGCTCGGTTTCTTTTTGCATGGCGGCGCGGAGAGATTCATCAAAGTCTGGAAATTCCACCGGATCGGGCGTGGCCAGTTTTAAATTGCGAATTTGCAGCCATTGGCCGACAAAATTTTTCACGAGCGCTTGTGATTTTTCATTTTTTAACATGCGTTCCATTTGCATTCCAAGATTTTTTCGCAGAACGCCACGGCGCGCCTGCTCGAACAATTCGTCGTCCGGCATGCTGCTCCAAATAAAATAGGAAAGCCGCGAAGCCAGCGCGAATTCGTCCACGAGATAAATGGCGGCGGGATCATTCCGCTTTGGTTGCGATTCGTCGCGGAAAAGAAATTGAGGCGAAACCAAAATCGCCTGCAAAGAAAGTTTGACCGCGCTTTCAAAATTTTCTCCGTCCTGATCGGCCATTTTAAAAAATTTCAGTAGTCGCTCCACTTCGCTGACCGTGACCGGGCGCCGAAAAGCGCGCGAAGCAAAGCGGCTGATAATTTCCCGGGCGCATTCAGTTTTGGTCGTGGCGGTGGGACGACAAGTAAAAATGCGTCGGTGCGTTTCCGGAAAAATCTGCGGGGCAGCCGGGCCGATAATTTCCAGGTATTCAACGATCAAATTTCGATCGCGCGCTTTCGGATCTGGATTATTTTTGTCGAGATAATTATTAATAAACGCCGCGGAGATTCGTTTTTTTCCGGCGGAAATTGGCAATTGAATTTCATAAATCGCCGGGGACTCTCCCACCGCCGTCACATCAAAAGTCTGGACTACTTTGTCATCGAGACGCAATTCCATTCGGGCTGGTTCCGGCCCGGCCTGCTCGCCAAAAGCGCGCGCGCGAAAAATATAGATCCCGTTTTTAGGAAAATTATTGGTGGTAAATAGTTCTCCTTCGCGACTGAGTTTGGAACCGGTGCGCCGATACGACTTGCCGAACGAAGACATTCGAAGATGGGCGGCGGGAAATTTGAGAGAAGGTCCGTTGGTGTTGGCTTGAGAGATAATGGCCGCGTCTAAAATCTTTTCCGCGGCGGAAATATATTTTTCCAGAAGAATGGGTGAAAGCGAAAGGACATCGCTATTGTTATCGAATCCGTAGCCAGAGTCGTCATTGGGAAAATCATCCGCCGGTTGAAAATCCACGCCGAGCAGATCGCGAATGGTGTTGTTATATTCGGCACGATTCAAGCGGTGCAAAGTAACGCGGCCCGGGTCAGGATGGTCGCAATCAATTTTGAAAACTTCGGACTCAATCCAAGTCGCCATCAAATTACGTTCTGCCGGTTCCGGCTGCGGTTTATTTTCCGGCGGCATTTCGCCGGTGCGAATATGGTGCAAAACTTTTTCCCAAACGCTGCGATCTTTTAAAATTGAGGCTTCGTTTTGATAATCCTGCAAAGACAGGTCGCCTTTTTTTTTGGTTTCGCCATGACAACCGTAACAATACTGGCGGAGCAAAGGTTTGACTTGTTGTTGAAAATTAATTTTTTCCACAGCCGGTTTGACTTGGGAAAAACCGACGACGTTGAAAATCGTCAGCCAGCAAAACAGGAAAATAATGCGATGCAAAAACATGAATGTTTCTTTTCTGACGTTGCTGAATCGAATCAAATTCAGCCCTATAAAATCGCAGAACTTGAAAGAAAAACAAATTACTTTCCGCCCGGTTTACGCGTAAAAATATGAGTGGCGTGGCCGTAAAATGCTTCGGCCGATTCCATTAAAGTTTCGGATAAGGTGGGATGCGGATGAACACATTCGGCAAGATCTTCGGCGTTGGCGCCCATTTCGACGGCTAAAACTCCCTCGGCAATAAGTTCGCCCGCGCCGCGCCCCACCAGGCCGACTCCTAAAATGCGATCGGTTTCCGGCTCCAAAATTAATTTTGTCAATCCATCGGTGCGATCAAAAGTCAGGGCGCGACCAGAAGCAGCCCACGGGAATTTCGCGATTTTGATTTCGGTTCCATTAGCTTTGGCTTCAGTTTCGGTCAAGCCGCACCAGGCGATTTCTGGATCCGTAAAAACCACCGCAGGAATTATAATATTTTGATTGAGCGTTTCGGAGCCGGTGATATTGCGGACGGCAATGCGCGCTTCTTTTGATGCTTTGTGCGCGAGTAAAATGCCGCCCACAATATCGCCAATCGCAAAAATATTTGGATCGCTCGTTTCCTGTTTTTCGTTGACTTTGATAAAACCTTTTTCGTCTTTTTCGATTTTCGTGTTTTCCAAACCGAGATCGCCGTTATTGGGAACGCGGCCGACCGAAACCAAAACGCGATCAAACAATTCTTCTTTCGATTGACCGTCTTTTTCGCTGGTCACCGAAATCTTTTTTCCTTTGGTGGCCATTTTCGTTACTTTGGTTTTGTAACGAACTTCTTTGAAATTTTTCTCCGCATATTTTATCACGGGCCGAATCAAATCGGGATCAGCACCCGCGAGAATGGTTTCCAACGCTTCAATCACCACAACTTTGCTGCCGAGATTGGCATAAGCCGTTCCCAGTTCCATGCCGATATATCCGCCGCCGATAATTAAAAAATCTTCGGGAATTTCTTCCACTTGCAGCGCTTCAGTGGAAGTCATCACGCGCGGATTTCCCAAATCAAATACTTTGGGCATAGCCGGTTTGGAGCCAACCGCAATAATCGCTTTTTCAAATTCAACAAATTGCTGGCCGTTCTCGGTTTCGACGCGCAATTTTTGCGACCCTTCGAAATAGCCGCGGCCATAAACGACTTGCACGCCGCGCGATTTGGCGAGTTGGCCAATGCCCGCGGAAAGTTTTTGGACGATGGAATCTTTCCAGGCGCGCAATTTGTCCAATTCGATTTTAGGCGAGGCAAAGGTAATGCCGCGCTGGGCCGATTCGCGCGCTCCGGAAATTATTTCAGCGGCATGAAGAAGCGCTTTGGAAGGAATGCAACCGCGATGCAGACAAACGCCGCCCAGCCGTTTTTCCTGCTCGACGAGAACTACTTTTTTGCCCAAATCAGCAGCGTAAAAGGCGGCGGCATATCCACCTGGACCAGCGCCGAGAATGACGATTTCAGTTTTAATAGTTTCCATTTTCAGGTCGTCACGGCGAAGCATCCTGACGAACAAAATTTATTCAAAACTCGTCGCTCCGCCGCCTTTGGATTTGGTGGCGAGCCATTGGGCGTAATCTTCGGCAGTGTCCACCGATAGAATTCCATTGGACATATTGTAGTGGCCGGTGCCGCAAAGTTGGGCGCAATTGATTTGATATTTCCCGACCTGCGTTGGGGTAAAATGAACAGGAATCATCATACCGGGAATGGCATCCTGCGTGGTGCGCAAAGCAATTACTTTGAATGAATGAATCACATCTTTGGAAGATAGATTGATGATGACCGGTTTATTGACCGGAACATGAATTTCGTTCAAAAGATTTCGAATGTCATCCTTTCCATTCGGATCGCTGGCATCGAAACCAAAGGGATTTTCCAGGGTGACTTTGGTCATCTCTTGTTTTCCAAAAATATTGTCTTTGCCCGGATAAAAAACGTTCCAGCCAAATTGTTGGGCCACAACTTTAACGACGGTGGATTCGCTTTCTTTGGGAAATTGATTCACTGCTTTGGCCCACAATGGAACTGCCAGAGCCAGCAGCAAAAACGCCTCGGCCAACACGACCGCGCCTTCAATCCAGGTGGACGCATGGCTTTTGACGCCGATGTAATCCGCTTTGGGATGGCGCGATTTTCGAAACCGGAAAATGGCGTAGGCAAAATAAATAATCCATCCGACAAACAATAGGGCCATCAGCCAATGAACATAAATGATCAGTCGGTCAACATGTTTGCCATGTTCAGAAGCTAAAACGGGCAGGCCAAGAATTTTCTCCATGATTAATTTTTTTGAGTGGGTTCGGCCAGAGTGGAGGAATGCTTCAGAGTCGCAGCCGATTTTTTAGCCAGATAAACAAAAAAGGTAGTGATGGTTCCCATCACGCAAACCACAATGGCGAGCAAACTGAAAATGCCCCAGTTCATTCCCTGCGCCAGAGCGGAATCAGATTTTCCGTAACAGGCCGCACAGGCAAAAATGGATTGCGGAACAAATGCCGCAAAAAGAAAACAGATTGCTGGAAAAATTCGGCGAAATTTCTGGTTCATAAATAACTGATATTTTTCAATTTCTTTAAAAAATATTTTCCGTACCAAATTAAACCCAGGCCAACGAGTATAGATAAAAGGCCGAACACCAAGTCGAGCGGCGCGCGAGCGGTCGAAAAATAATTGTGCAACGACCATCCGCCAAAACCGAAGGCCAGCAACGTGGAGGCGACAATAAAAATGACATGAAATGTTTTAAGGGACATGGTGTTGGATATGAATAATGTTTTTCGGTTCCATCGACCAGACCGTCAGGAACATTAAGCCGGCAAAGAAAAAAACGGTAGCGGCCAAAATTCCGTAAATCATTTTTCGTTCGGAAATCAGATGCATAAAATAACCCGCCACTAAAAACGCTTTCACGCTGGCAATAAAGAGCGCAATGGCAATGGTCAATTTCACACTGTCCAGATGAAGATAATTAACCGCCACCGTAATGATGGTGCCCGCAATCAACGCTCCAAAAACCAGCAGATAGCGTTTCACAGATTTTTGCACGTCAGCAGCATCATGATTGCTCATAAATAATAATAATTTATTTTTACAAAAGATAAAGTACGGGAAACAGAAAAATCCAAACCAAATCCACGAAATGCCAAAACAGGCCGGAAATTTCCACGCGATTCGTGTAGCGTTCCGGATCCGTTTTCCACATTTTTGCGCCGGGACCCCAGATAAAAGCAATGACCAGCGCGCCGCCGATTACGTGCAGCGCGTGTAATGCTGTCAACGTAAAATAAATCGCCAAATACGTATTGTGCCACGGGCCGAAACATTCCAACTTTTTGATGTCGCTGGTTTTAATGACTTTCGCCCCGGCATGTGTGGCATGAGCCTTTTGAGCAGGCATGTGTGAATCGGTCCTAGGCGCATCGGGATGAATTTTAATTTCTGGAATGAGATGTTTTGGATCAGAGATTTTCGCGAGATTCAAAAACATCGGGCTGCCTTCCAAGTGGCCGGTCATTTCCGTGCCGTCATTGAGCTTGACGTAGTAATGAGTAAATTTGTCGTGATATTCAAAAGTTTTAATTCCCAGAAAGGTCAAGGCGCACAAAATGGTGATGCTTTGGTAAAATTTAAACTTGCCAAATTGATTCATCTTGAGTGAAGCCCAGGCCATGACAACGGTGATACTGGAACTGATCAGCACTAATGTATTGAGCGTGCCGAGTGGAATATTCAAAAGGCCGTGCGGCCAGGCGCCCGGAGCTGCGCCAACCCGCAATAAAATGTAGGAAGAAAACAGCGCGCCGAACAACATCACTTCTGACGCCAGGAAAAGCCAGATGCCGACTTTAGCATTGTAAAGGCCGGTATCAGGACGCGCTTGAGTTACGTAGGGAATTTCCATGAAAAATTATTTGGTCGGTTCGTTTTGCGGCGTGAAATCGGCGGCATGGCCCGGCACGCTGTATTCGTACGGGCCGCGATATACTTGTGGAGTCACCGCAAAATTCCCATGGGGCGGCGGAGTCGGCGTTTGCCATTCCAGCGTGGTCGCGTCCCACGGATTATCGGAGGTAACTTTTTTGCCGTGGTTAATGCTCCAGAAAAAATTAATGATAAAAGGAATTTGCGCCAGTCCCAAAGCCCAGGCCGCATGCGAGCTGATCACATTCATATGCATGATTCTTTCACTCAATCCACCAATGACCGTGTGTCCCGCTTTCGCCACCACGGCGGTGGAATAATTGGCGCCGCCATCGGCCATGCGGCGCAGCATCCCCGCCATGCCTTGCTCAAACATTGGCATGAAAATCAGATTCATAAAAATCAGCGAGAGCACGAAATGAATTTTCCCGAGCGTTTCGCTCATCATTCGTCCGGTCATTTTCGGAAACCAATAATAAACTCCCGCAAACAGCGCAAAAATCGTGCCAGGCGCGACAATGTAATGGAAATGCGCGATGATGTAATACGTATCGTGCAAATGCAAATCGCTGAAGTTAAATCCGAGTGGCAGTCCGGTCAGTCCTCCAATGCCGAACATCGGCAAAAAGGCCAGCGAGAAAAGCATCGGTGTATTAAAACGAATGGAGCCGCCCCACAACGAAAGGAAAAAACAGGTTAAAATAATCACGGATGGAATCGAAATAATCATCGTGGTGGTCTGAAAAAACGTGCTGATTTTTGTGCCCATTCCGGTGAGATACATGTGATGGGCCCAAACGATGAACGATAAAAATCCGATGAGCAGCACCGAATAAACGAGCGATTTGTAACCCCAAATCGGTTTGCGCGTATTGTTGGCCAGGATTTCGCAAACGATTCCCATTGCCGGCAAAATCAAAACATAAACTTCCGGATGACCCAAAAACCAAAAAAGATGCTGCCATAAAAGCGGACTTCCTCCGCCACTGACGCCTGCCAAATTCCCTGAAACCGCCAGACCGGTCGGGAGAAAAAAACTGGTGTGAAAAACTTTGTCCATTAATTGCATCACGCCGGCGGCTTCCAACGGCGGGAAAGCCAGCAACAAAAGAAATCCAGTGACAAATTGCGCCCAGACAAAAAACGGCAATCGCATCCAGTTCATTCCAGGAGCGCGCAATTGAATAATTGTCGCCAAAAAATTCACGGCGCCCAGCAACGAGGAAGTAATCAAACAAATCATTCCGAGCAGCCAATAAGTTTGACCGTCCGTCGGAATCATAGAGGCCAGCGGCGAATAAGAAGTCCAGCCCGCCTGCGCCGCGCCGCCCGGAATAAAAAAGCTAACCACCATTATAATTCCGCCCAGCACATACGCTTGATAGCTGGCCATGTTAATGCGGGGAAAAGCCATGTCCGGCGCGCCGATTTGCAGCGGCACGACCAAATTTCCAAAGGCGGCAAAAGCCAGCGGCACAATCCCTAAAAAGACCATGATCGTTCCATGCATCGCGCCAAAAGAATTATATAAATCTGAAGAGATTTTTCCTTCGGACGCCACGCTGCCCAAAAGTTTTTCCAAAAGCGGGCCGAACAGTGGAACCGCTTTGCTGGGATATGCAATTTGCCAGCGCATCAGCATCATGAGACAGAAACCGAAAAAGAGAAAAAGCAGGCCGGTAATGCCGTATTGAACGCCGATGACTTTGTGATCGGTGGAAAAAACATATTTGCCCCAGAAGCCGGGCGCATGATGAGGCGCGGCGTGAGCGGACTGCGCGTCGGTTTCGTGTGTGGTCTGCTGCATGTGTATAATTATTAACCGGCTGAAAACTTTCTCAAATTAAATTTGAGCCGCGCATTTAACCCAGCCGCTTTTAAGATGTCAACGCCGAACAATAAAAATTTCTGAAAGCAGCCGAAAAAAACATGAAGACGAGTTAAAAATTTTGCTCTTGGTTTTTTTACACAGGTCACAATTTTTGCTTCTCATAAATTAATGCAGGAAATCCTTTCGCTTCCGTTATCGTTCCTCGGCTTTCCGTCCTCCCTCAATCAGTTCCCAAAATTTTGGATTTTCCTGCAACGCCTCGTCTTCACCGGTGGGCAAACGTGAGCGGAAAAGAAAATCTTTCAATGTGTTACGACTCAAGATGCGATGAACGACCACGCCTAAATCACGGCGCTCAAAATAAATCCGATAATCGCCCAGCCGCATGCGATGCAATGTTTTGCCGGCCCGCTCCAGTTTTCCGAACCGTTCCAAATCCGTTTTCAGCACTTTTTGCGGCAGACCGCGAAACTCGCCCAGAATATGCAATTGCAATTCACGCGGCATCCGCGCCAGTTCCGCCGCGCTGATTGGATTAAAAATAATTTGAAATTGCACCGTTCCAAAAGTTTAAAGCCCGACGCTAAGATTCAAAGTTAAAAAAATTAAGAACGAGTTGAACTGTCGCACCACGAATTTTTTAAAGAGATGGGTGGTTAAAATGTGGTAGCGCGTACGGGAATCGCACCCGTCTTTCAGCCTTGAGAGGGCCGTGTCCTAACTGATAGACGAACGCGCCATTTGAAAAAGTTTAGAGCTTTTCTTTAGAGAGTTAAAGTTTTTTCGAAAAGTCTTGCGGGAAAAAGTGGACGCAGTTCCAGGAAAAAGATTTAATTTGGTTGACCAAGCCCGTGACCAAATTATCGTTTTGGCATGGAACATTCATCCGGTTTTCTCAAATTGGTTCAGGACGCCAAAACGCGCGTCAAAGAAATCACGATTGACGAAACTCGTGCCCGACTCGCCCAAAATCCCAAAGCAATTTTGCTCGATGTGCGCGAAGACGAAGAATGGAAAAACGGCCATGCCGCCGAGGCCAAACATCTCGGCAAAGGAATTCTCGAACGCGATTTGGAAGAATTGTTTCCCGATACGAACGCCGAAATAATTATGTACTGCGGCGGCGGTTTTCGTTCGGCTTTGACCGCGGATGTCGCGCAAAAAATGGGTTACAAAAATGTCGCGTCGCTCCTCGGCGGTTACAAAGGTCTGGTCGCGGCAAACTGGCCGATGAATCCGCTCACGCCCGAACGTCTCATGCAATTTGGTTTCGCTTACGCGCCACCGCTGATCATTTCAACTGCGGTGAATAATAAGATTTTCGATTCGTTGCAAGCCGAGGCAAAAACGGTGGCGCAAATCAGCATGCAAACAGGAGCTTCCGAG
>JALYXC010000523.1 GCA_030947315.1 Verrucomicrobiota bacterium
ATCGGAACATAAAACCAGCCAACTCGTTTAAACCATTTTGTTCTCATAAGATTAACTTTGTATTACAAAGTAATAGATTGCCGCGGGATAAAATTGTTCAAATATTGGCCCAATTATTTTTTACGCCTGGTTTGACGAACAATTTGATCGAGAAGATCAATGTAGGCCACGAATGCTTTCCGGCCCACCGCAGTGAGAGAATAAGTCGTGAGCGGGCGATTGTTTTGATAACTCTTCGCGATGGAAAGATAACCCGCTTCTTGAAGAGTGCGGAGATGCGAGGTTAAATTTCCATCGGTCATCTCCAGCGTTTCACGCATCTCCGTAAAAGAAAGTTCCGGGGAAGCGGCCAACAATGACATGATTCCCATCCGTCCTTTTTCGTGAATGACACGGTCGATCTGAAGAAAAAATTCCGGATTCACACCGCATTTTTCCTTTTCTCCGTAAAATAGAGATAAATTCCATAAGCCAAATGGAGCGCGCCGAAAAAAAATCCCATCACCTCGTGCGCGTAAAGTCCGCGCGGTAGATCAGGAATTCCCCACGCAAATAAACCGCAGCCAGCAAGGATAAAAACCCATCCAAAAAATTTCATACCGCGCGGCATAAAAAAACCGGCAGCGTGAATGGCGCAGCCGTACAGAATCACCCAAACGAGCGGAAGCCAGCACATCGCGACGACATTTCCAACGGCCTGATTCAGGGACTGAACATGAAAAAACACAATAATTCCGACTACGACTCCAATGAAAAGTGGCGGCAATAAAGCTTGAGCTACGCGACGAAGAGGTGGCGACCAAAACGGTTCACTTTCCTTCAAGGCTTGACGGCGAGCCAGAAACAGGCAACCCGTTAATGGCAATAAACTAATCCCCATCCAATAGCCGACAAAGGGACCAGGCGATTCAATTCCACAAAAGTAGCCCAAGCCCGCGGCCAGTAAACCGACGCAACCGGTAAAAAGCATCATGGGCGCCAGCGCTCGCCGGTAGGTGGTGGAGCGTTCCATTAGAGTGCGAATGACTTGAAGATTTTCGGACGCCCAATTTCTTTCCATAACCATACTTTGTATTACAAAGTAACATCTGTCAAGGGGGTTTTATGAAACATCTGGAATAAAAACAATAATTAGAGAGAGCCGCTACCAATAACCCCCATCGTCGCCTGATAAATTTGTTGCAACGGAATATTTTTTGCTTCGGCCAATTTTTTTGATGACTCAAATTCCGGCGCGGCTTGGACTATTTTGCCGTTGAGCTTCCCAATTTTGACGGTGACTGCGCCATGGGGAGTTTTCACTGTTTGAAATTCACGCTGTAACTTTCGCCGCTCAGCGCTGGAACGACGAATTCCAAAGGCGCTGGTTTCCCGCAACATCATTTCAGAAAATTTATCGGCGTCGTTTTCCGCGCATAAAATGGTCAGCAAAATTCCGGGCCGGTTTTTTTTCATTTGAATCGGCGTATGAAAAACATCCAGCGCTCCGGCCGCCAAAGATTTTTCCACAAAATGGCCGAGAATTTCAGAATTACAGTCGTCCAGATTTGTCTCCAAAACGGCAATCGTGTCCGTTTCCCAATCATGGACAGAAAGTTTTGAGTTTTGGTTTTGGATTTTTGAGTCCGAGATTTCTCCCAGCACGGCGCGTAAAACATTCGGGCGCGTTTTATTTTCCCGAGTCCCGAGGCCGTAGCCAATTTTTGTAGCCACCAAATTTTGCATTGGCCCAAAAGTTTCGGCGAACTCGGCAAGCAGCGCGGCGCCGGTCGGGGTGACGAGTTCGTGCGGCTCATCGCATTGAGTCAGCGCAATTCCGCGCGCTCCCAGAATTTCCAGCGTGGCCGTTGTCGGCACGGGAAAACGGCCGTGCGCACAATCCACCCAGCCCGTTCCTTCAACAACATTTGCCGCGAGCACACGCGGTTGTCCCAGCATTTCCAGGCAAAGGCACGCGCCCACAATATCAATAATCGAATCCACCGCGCCGACTTCGTGAAAGTGAACTTCCTCGGGCCGATATCCATGAATTTTTCCTTCCGCCACCGCGACGCGATAAAAAACAGAGATCGCTTTTTGTTTTGTCCATTCCGACAAAGCGCTTTCGGAAATGAGCTTTTTTATTTCGGCAAAATTGCGACCGTGTTTGGATTCATCTTCATGAGAATGAGAATGTTCATGTTCGCCATGAGCTTCATGTTCGTGATGATGCGAATGAGAATGCTCATGCGGGTGAGGCTCATGTGAAT
>JALYXC010000539.1 GCA_030947315.1 Verrucomicrobiota bacterium
CACGAACACGGTGCAGGCGGACGCGGTTCGCAAACAGCTTCCGAAATTGCCGAAAGGAAATGTCATCGGCGAACCGATTGGGCGCGACACTTGCGCCGCTATCACTTTGGGAGCGGCCATTGCAGGACAACGTTCGACCAACGCAGTCATGGCTGTTTTGCCCGCCGATCATGTGATTCCTGACGAAAAAAAGTTTCAGCAAGTTTTAAGCGACGCCTTTGATTTGGCGAGTCGCGGTCAAGTCATCGTGACGATTGGCATCAAGCCGACGGAACCCGCGACGGGTTACGGATACATTCGCACCGGAAATATTTTGCCGCCGCCGCAAGGAGTTAAAAAATATAAAACAACTTTTTTCAAAGCAGAACAGTTTGTCGAAAAACCGTATTACGACAAGGCGGTCGAATATTTGAACAGCGGAAATTATCGCTGGAACGCGGGAATGTTTATCTGGTCCTTTGTGACCATCACACAAAGTTTGGAAAAACATCAGCCCGAAATGGCGGAAGCCTGTCAGCGGTGGTTCAAAGCAGCGGGAACGCCCAAACTCGAAAAAGTTCTGGCCAAAGAATATCCCGAGATAAAAAAAATCTCCGTTGATTTTGCCCTCATGGAAAAAGCGCAAAATGTCGTCGTCGCGGATGGCTCCTTTGAATGGGATGATCTCGGTTCGTGGACCGCGCTGGCGCGTCATTTAAAACCAGACGCCGAAGGCAATTGTGCCGTGGCAGATTTTATCCACGTGGATGCGGCGAGAAATATTATTTTTGATGCGCGCACAAAAAATCGTACGCCGATTGCGGTGGTGGGATTGCGGGATTCGATTTTAGTCCAGACCGATGACGCCACGCTTCTGGCGCACAAAAGTCAGGCGCAAAAAATTAAAGACCTGGTAAAAAAACTTTCCGAATCGAAAGAATATAAAAACTTGGTTTGATTAGTGAAATTCGGCTGGTTTGTTGGATCAACGAATTATCCAAGCGAATTCCAATCCCGGTGACATGGTTCTCGATCCTTTCTGCGGTTGCGGCACGGCGATTGACGCTAATGAAAAACTCGGACACAAATGGATTGGCGTCGACATGACGCAACTTGCTCCTTCGCTCAAGAATAGGGATTGCCGAATTATAACACCAACAGGCGGCATTGTAACAATTTCGTGACAGCAGTTTTTTTTCGTGCGCTTTGTTTCAATTCTGCTACGAAAGGCGCACTTATGTTTTCGCTCCAAAAATTACTCGGCCAGGAAGATAAATTTTTCGATTTGCTCGAGGCCAGCGCGGAGGAAGGTTGCAGCAGCGTTCAGGCTTTAATCAAATTAATGAAAACGCCCGATCAGGCCAAATCACTGGATGAATTTATTTTGTCGCGTCGCAAAGAAAAAAGAATCACCACAGAAATCAGCCATGCCGTCGCCACAACATTTGTCACCGCACTGGATCGCGAAGATATCGAGGCGCTGTCCTTCGCGCTTTATCGAATTCCGAAAACAGTGGAGAAAGTTGGCGAGCGAGTTCTAATTGCCCCGCATTTTTTAAAAGGAATCGATGTCTCACGCCAGCTTGCCATGACGGAGAAAGCGACCGGTACACTTTTGAAAATGATCAAAGCGCTGCGGAAGGGTGTGAACATTGAAGAAATCCGAAGTTTAAACGAACAGCTTCAAGTTGTCGAAGGCGAGGCCGATAAACTGGTTTTGGATTTGATGCGCGATTTGTATTCGGGAAAACACGAACCGTTACAAGCACTTTTCCTCAAGGAATTTTACGATTTATTGGAGAAAGTCACTGACCGATGTCGTGATTCTGGGAATGTCATAAATCAAATCGTACTCAAAAATTCCTAAAATTTTCGCGACATTTTTCCCATGACTTTAATTTTCGTCGTCATTTTGGTGGCGTTGGTTTTTGAATACATCAATGGTTTTCATGACACCGCTAATTCAATCGCCACGGTCGTTTCGACAAAAGTCCTGACGCCGCGCGCCGCTATTATGCTCGCTGCGTTCACCAATTTATTTGGCGCGATGTACGGGACCGCGGTGGCCAAGACGATTTCCTCCGGCCTGCTCGACGCCAAAATTTTCACCCTTAATAACAAAACACTCGTTTGCGCTTTGATGGCCGCAATTATTTGGAACCTGGTCACCTGGTATGTCGGACTTCCTTCCAGTTCGAGTCACGCGCTCATTGGCGGGCTTTGCGGCGCTGCGGTTGCAGCCGCAAAAGATAATTGGCATGTGATTATCTGGTCGCAGCCAAATGCGGAACATTGGTACAAAGGTAAAGGTCTTTTTTGGAAAGTCATTTTGCCGATGTTTAGCTCGCCGATTATCGGATTACTCCTCGGTTTTGTTCTTATGGCGATTTTGTACATCACGTTGCAAAAAGTCCGACCCCAAACCATCAACCGGCTTTTTGGCAAGATGCAAATTCTCAGCGCGGGCGGAATGGGTTTCATGCACGGAACCAATGACGCCCAAAAAACGATGGGTATTATTGCGTTAGCTTTGGTCGCGGGAGCAAACACAGGTGCGTTGGATAATTTGCCCAAATGGCTGTCGTTTTTACACACACCTCCACCCGCGCCGGGAAAAGATTTGGAAATCGCGCTTTGGATCAAAATACTTTGCGGTTTGACCATGGCGGCGGGAACGGCCGCGGGCGGCTGGCGCATCATTAAAACACTCGGTCACAAAATGGTGAAGTTGCATCCAATCAATGGATTCGCGGCGGAAACAAGTTCAGCGGCAGTTATTTTTGCCGCGACAGAATTTGGCATTCCCGTTTCGACGACGCATGTCATTTCCAGTTCGATCATGGGTGTCGGCGCGGCGCGGCGATTTAACGCGGTGAATTGGAGCGTCGTCCAAAAAATGATTTGGGCCTGGATTTTGACGATTCCAATCTGCGGCGCGATTGCTTACAGTTTTGTGCGCGTGTTTTTAAAATAATTTATGTCGGAGCAATCCCTTCGCGTTTTAGCCGTAATTGGCAGTTTAAATAAAACTTCCGTCACACGCGTGGTGATTGTTTCTCTGGCGGAAAAATTGCGCGCCGCTCATTGCGAAGTGGATATTCTCGATTTTCAAAATGAACCATTGGCTCTTTACAATCCAGACACCGCTCAGAAAGCGCCTGGTTTTGCTCTTTTGCAGAAACGAGTCGAGCGCGCGGATGTTTTGCTGCTCGGCACGCCCGATTATCACGGCAGCATCAGTAGCGCGATGAAAAGTTTTCTCGATCATTTCTGGCATGAATTTGCCGGAAAACTTTTTGCCACGGTGGTCGCCTCGCATGAAAAAGGTTTGACGGTGACCGATCAGCTTCGGACCGTGGCGCGACAATGTTACGCCTGGACATTGCCTTACGGCGTTTCGTTTCTGGAGGAAGAAGATGTGCAGCAAGGAAAAATTGCCAGTGATTTTCTGGAAAAACGTCTGGAAATGCTGGCGCGCGACATCGTCATTTACGGAAAACTTTTGACGCAACAACGTCACGCTGATCTAGCGGAAAAGGGACCGGGATTTCTCGCTCGTCACAGAAAATAGATGAGCAAGGTTTGGATTATTTTTTCAGCCGAAAAAATTGCGTGGCGTTGGAAGGCGAGACGAACGCCTGGTTTTCGTTTCCTTGAACAGTTGAAAGAATATTGCTCCAACTGGACGAAAATAAGTCGCCGCTGGTTTGCAAAACATAGTCGCTTTTCGACGCGGGCCAGAAAAGAACAAGACTGCTTCCCAGTTGGCGAAGGCCCAGAGAAATCGCCGCCGGAAAATCCAATTGCGCCGCCGTCAAGGCCTGATTATCAAAACTGATCCGATCTAAAAAGCCGGTGAACGGATTCGCGCCCCCCGCCGAAGAACCGATTGTGAGCGTGGAACTGGTGCGAAAGCCAATGCCGCTCGTGTAATTGACAGTCGCAGCAAGCGTGGCATCAACAAAAAATTTCATGTTGACGCCCGCAGTGTGAACGACCGCGATCTGATGCCATTGTCCGTCATTCGGAAAAGCCGCGGTTGAAGAAATGTCGCTCACATTAAACGTCGTAGTGTGGAGCGTGCGATTGGTGTTGATGGAAAAAGAAAAACCAGGCGTGCGTTCGTATTGGAATAAAATCATGCGAGCCCCGGAAACAAAATCCAGCGACAGTTTCACCCATGCCTGCAGCGTGTAATCTCCATTAACGCCATTGGTGCCAATTTTCTGAGCTGGATCTGGGACGGTAATGCGCTTTGTTCCATCGAAGAACAGCGAATTGTCGCCCGCCTGCGTGCTGGGCGTGTCGTTGCTCCAGGTGGGTCCATTCACGCCGAGCGTTCCCACTAATCCGTTTATTGAATCAACAACATTCGAGCCGCCACTTTCGTCGAATGAAAATGAAACATTGCCCGATGAAAAATTCGTCAGCGTCACTTCAGCTACCACCGGAAAATGATCGGACGCCTGCG
>JALYXC010000264.1 GCA_030947315.1 Verrucomicrobiota bacterium
ATTTTCGGGTGGTTGGCGGTTCTCCGATGGCATTCGCTGGAAAGAATTTCCTCGCGGCGTTGCTGACAAAAAAACGGAATCAGAATTGGCCGTGATGAACAAGCTCTTGTCCGACGATCGCCTCACCCTGAACGAGGATCCGGCTTTGAAAACTCTCGGCGAGCTACTCGCTCGATTCTTGCGGGAACGCGACGAACATATTTTTGTTTCCGGCGCTCTCCAAAACATGGATGAAATCTGGACTCAGTTTGAAAAAAAATCCCAAGAAATAGGAGAAAAGCTTCCGCCAAAAAAGGAATTTGAAAAGATGTTTGGGGCATTTCAGGATCAAATTACGCAATCTGCGAGAGGAGTGCTCGACCAAACAGAGCGGCTTGGAATCAATTTCACCAACGCCGTTTTGCAACTGAAAGATGTCGTCGCTGAACAAGTTTATCCGCGTGGTGCATATGGCGTTCTACAAGAAGTCAGTTGCAACCAATTGCGGTTCATTTTTTCCGTGCAATCTGATGCCAAGACGAAATCCGGTCGGCCAATTTCGGGCAATTACATTCTGGCCGCGTCGCGAGGACTGCGCGGGCCGGAGCGTTGGACAATTGAAGATAAAATCCGTTGGCAGGAGTTTCCAGAAAATCTAATCGGCGAAAAAGAGAAGGTCGAATTTGAATTTGAAAACTATGTCGCCGAACACGGTGTCCTGCCTCCAGGGACAATGACGCCGGAAGTTGAATTCGTCCGTCTGGATAACCAATCGAAAGTGAAATCGAAAGACTTTCGCGGAAAACTTCTGGTTCTGGAATTTTGGTCAACCAGTTGCGGGCCGTGTCAGGAGCCGATGGCAAAATTGCAAACATTTCGCGCAAAACATTCCGAGTGGAGCAATCGCGTCGAGATTGTCACAGTCAGTATTGATGAAAAACCCGCGGTGGCGCAAAAACATTTAGAAAAGCGCGGTTGGACAAACACGGTCAGCCTGTGGGCAGGGCCGGGAGTTTGGATGGCCTCCTCCGCCAAGGCGTTTCGCCTACATGGGATTCCAACAGCTTACGTCCTTGACAGGGAAGGAAAAGTTATCTGGGCAGGCCACCCGTTTGGCGAGGACATCGCTGCGGCTGTTCAATCGAATTTGAAATAGAGAACCTGAAGGCTCACAATTTCAATCGTCCATTGAACGCCGTTAATTTTCGCCAGGGATTTTCCGTTTAGTAGAACCAACGGCTCGCTCCAATTAAACTCTCGCCGTTTTTTTCAAATTATTTTTTGGTCTTGCCGGTGCTTTTAATAGTCGAGTCTTTATCTTTATTTTCCACACTAATCGCTGTCATGCGATAATGGATCGTGACTTTATCGCCTACTTTGACGGCAGTTTTGGATTTGGTATGTGGGTCGCGAGCAATCTCCCATTTTTCATCTCCCTTTTGGACGACAATCATTTTATCGTTGACTTCCAAGACGGGACCGGTGACTTGATAATCTTTTGCGAGTTCGGCAAAAGTGTTGGTGGCCAGACAAAGTTGAACCACGGCAAACAGAGCGAAGCATTTTAATTTAATATTCATAATCGTAGGATTTAACGCAAATCCATATTTCTCACCATAGGGATTTGCCGGTTTTTTGTGACGTGAAAAAACCGACAGGAAAGAAGCCTTCTCAGGAGCCTTTGATTTAAGAACTGAATCAGGACGGCGAAAGCGCTTCGGCGGCTGTCGCGTTTTGATGAAAAACGAGTTTGCCATTTTCGGTGGTGACCTGAATAGGATCGTTCTCATGCAAATTGTTTTTGAGAATTTCTTCTGCGAGCGGATCTTCCAAAAAACGTTCGACCGCTCGGCGCATGGGTCGCGCGCCGTACGTTGGATCGTACCCTTTTTCGACCAAAAAATCCCTGGCTTTATCGTCGAATTGCAGCCGGATATTTTTGGCTTTGAGGCGATCCATGACTTTGATGATTTCCAAATCCAGGATTTCCATTAAATCGGATTTGGTGAGGGAACGAAATACGATGAGGTCATCGAGACGATTTAAAAACTCCGGACGAAAAACGCGTTTGGCCTCGTCGAGAATTTTTTCTCGCATTCTTTCGTAGCTCGATTCGTCGGTGATCGGCGAAAATCCCATGGTGGTTTGTTTTTTGATCGTTTCGGCGCCGACGTTGGACGTAAGCAAAATAATGGTGTTTCGAAAATTCACCACGCGACCAATGTTGTCGGTTAATTTGCCTTCTTCGAGAATTTGCAACAGGACATTCATCACGTCCGGGTGGGCTTTCTCAATTTCGTCGAAGAGCACGACCGAATAGGGACGGCGGCGAACTTGTTCAGTCAGTTGTCCGCCTTCTTCGTATCCGACGTAGCCGGGAGGGGAACCGATCATGCGCGAAGCATTGTGGCGCTCCATATATTCGCTCATGTCGAGTTGAATGAGCGCTTTGGAATCGCCGAATAAAGTTTCGGCCAGCGATTTGGCGAGCAAAGTTTTTCCTACACCAGTCGGCCCGAGCAGCGCAAAAGTTCCAATGGGCCGTTTCGGATCTTTTAAATCAGCGCGGGAGCGGCGCAACGCTTTGCACATGGCGGCGACGGCTTCATTTTGGCCAATGATAGACTTGGCCATTTCGGATTCCAATTGCAAGAGACGCTCCGCTTCACCTGTTTCCATGCGCTTGAGCGGAATACCCGTCCATTTGGACACAACGTGCAAAATATCTTCTTCATCCACGACGACGCGTTTTTCGTTGCGCGCATTTTTCCAGGCGCTGAGAACGGAGTCCAACTTTTCTTTGGCCTGTTTTTCTTTGTCGCGCATCGAAGCAGCGCCTTCAAAATCCTGATCTTTAATGGCTTTTTCTTTTTCAACTTTGATCAGTTCAATGTTGGCTTCCAAATCCTTGACTTCGGGTGGACGCGTCATCGCGCCGATGCGGGAACGCGAACCCGCTTCATCCATTAAATCAATCGCCTTATCGGGCAAATATCGATCGGTGATGTAACGGTCAGAATATTTTACGGCGGCAATCACGGCCTGATCCGTAATGTCAGCTTTGTGATGTTCCTCGTATTTTTGACGGAGACCTTTCAAAATCAAAATCGCTTCTTCGACGGAAGGCGCTTCGACTTTAACACTTTGAAAACGGCGTTCCAGCGCGGCATCTTTCTCGATATATTTGCGATATTCCGTGAGGGTCGTCGCGCCGATGCACTGCATTTCGCCGCGGCTGAGAGCAGGTTTGATAATGTTCGAGGCATCCATTGTTCCTTCGGCCGAACCGGCTCCGACAATGGTGTGCAATTCGTCAATGAACAAAATAATATTTTTAGCACGGCGAATTTCGTCCATGACCGCTTTAATCCGTTCTTCAAATTGACCGCGATATTTTGTGCCGGCCACCATGAGCGCAAGGTCGAGCGTAATGACTCTTTTTTCGCGGAGCAGTTCAGGAACATTGCCGCGCGCAATTTCCTGGGCGAGTCCTTCGACAATGGCGGTTTTGCCGACGCCCGCTTCGCCGAGAAGCACTGGATTGTTTTTTGTGCGGCGGCAAAGAATTTGAATGACCCGCTCAATTTCATTGTGCCGGCCAATGACTGGATCCATTTCGCCTTTGCGCGCAATATCGGTCAGGTCGCGTCCGAAAGCTTTCAGAGCAGGTGTTTTAACTTCGCCTTTTTTGTCAGGCGCTTTTTCTCCGCCGCCGGCGGTTTCGCTGGCGGATTCCTCTTGGTTGCCAAAGTTCGGGTCGAGTTCGCGCAAAATTTCCTGGCGGGTTTGTTCAATGTCCACATCGAGATTTTTCAAAACGCGCGCCGCGGCGCCGTCGCCTTCGCGCAAAAGTCCGAGTAAAATATGTTCCGTGCCGACATAAGTGTGAGTGAGCGCTTTGGCTTCTTTAGCAGCGAGGGCGAGAACTTTTTTGACGCGTGGCGTGTAAGGAATATTGCCGATCATTTTTTGATCCGGGCCAGTGCCGACTTGTTTTTCCACTTCGAGACGAACCGTTTCCAGATCCAGGCCGAGTTTTTGCAAAACATTAACGGCCACGCCTTGACCCAATTTAATCAAGCCTAAAAGAAGATGTTCGGTGCCGACAAAATTATGATTAAAACGGTCGGCCTCCTTGCGTGCCAGGGCCAGCACCTGCTGGGCGCGCGGAGTAAAATTATTCATGGATTCATCACTCATGGTTTTAAATTGCTATGGCTCTTTCGGTTTGTCCAGTAATCCAGCCGGGCCGGGTGGTTTAGGATTGGGACGGTCTATTTTGCGCAAACGTTCACGCAACATGTCGGCCCGCAACACGTCGCGTTCTTCGGCACCCAATTTTTCTGTGAATTTTTTTTGCAAATGGGCCGGTTGCGTAATGATAAATAATTCGTCAATCAACGCGCGATCCACGCCGGAAAAATAACCGAGATCAACGCCGAGCCGCATCAAGGAAAGCAGATTCATCGTTTCTTTGGAAGAAATGCTGTGGGCATTGGCCAAAATTCCGTAAGCGCGGCCCACATGATTAAAAACCATTTTCGGTTTGGTCTCCAAAATTTTCGCGCGCGCATTTTCTTCGTGTTCAATTATTTGCGAAAGGACTTTATTGAGCCGCTCGACGATGTCGCTTTCGCTTTCGCCGAGAGTCATTTGGTTGGAGACTTGAAAAACATTTCCGAGCGCTTCGGTTCCTTCGCCGTAAAGCCCGCGCACGGCCAGGCCCAGTTTGTTGACGGATTGAATAATTTGATTGATATGCTCGGCCAGAACCAGGCCGGGCAAATGCAACATGGCGCTGACCCGAATGCCCGTTCCGATATTGGTGGGGCACGCGGTGAGATAACCCAGATGCGGATTAAAAGCGTAGTCGAGTTTTTTTTCCAACTCGGAATCAATTTTATCCAGATCGTTCCAGGCTTGTTTTAGTTGCAGGCCCGGACGCAAGGCTTGCATACGCAAATGATCTTCTTCGTTAATCATCACGCAGAGCGATTCCTCGCGATTTAAAACAAAACCGCTGCCGGCATTTTTGGCGGCGTGTTCGCGACTGATCAAATGGCGCTCCACTAAAATTTGTTTATCAATCGCAGCCAAATTATCCATGGATTGAGAAAACGAATCAGCCATTTGCGGCAAATTCTCAATGGCCGGGCGGATGCTTTCCAATGTTTTAATGCGTTCGGCTTTTTTTGCCCAACCCGGAAAAGCCAGACCTTTGACATTGCGCGCCAGTCGCACCCGGCTCGACATAACGATGCGATCGTGAGGTCCGCTGCGGTGGGCGGTTTCGGCGGGAGAAATTAAAAATTCATGAATATCCACAAGTCAAACGGCGGGTAGATGATTTATTTTTTGGCGGGTCTCTTTGATCTCGTCGCGCAATCCCGCGGCGACTTCAAAATCTTCCGTCGCCACGGCCTTGTCTAATTTCTTTTGCAACGCCTTCAATTGATCGGACAAATCGTGACTGCGCCGAAAGCCGAGAGGAACTTTGCCGGCATGTTTGGTTCCCTTGTGCATGGATTTAAGGAGGCTCTCCAAACCTTCCGCAAAAGTATTGTAACATTCAGCGCAACCAAGCCGTCCGGCTTTTTTAAAATCGGCCTGAGTAAATCCGCAGGTGGGACATTTGATGTCCTCGCTGCCTTCGGGCGTGGCCAATTCCTGCGAAGCGCCCAAGCCGAGCAAAAGATCGGCCAGATTAAAACCCGCCGGATCATTGGCGCCTTTATTTTTGGCGCACTCTTCGCACAAATCTACTTTTTGGATTTTATCGGCGACAATCTGGGTAAGATACACCTTGGCGTCGTTCTGTTTGCAAATCATGCAGAGCATATTTTGTTACATCATTACACTGTCAATTTGTTTGCAGTTCAGTAATGAGCGGAATATCCACAATCCGCACCCGCCCTTAGCTTCGAAGATAATTATTGTTTCCGCGAACGGATGAATAGCAGCTCTATGTTCTTCCTCGATTGGAACGAGTTCACCGTCCGTAAGCCGGATGAAAAATGGGCGAAACGGCTTGCGATTTAGGGCTTTTTCAATATTTTCGCGTCTCATAACTTTTTTCTTTTGTCATTTTATCAAATTGGTTCACCGGAAACTTTTGTCAAAGCATGATACTTCGTGACTAAATTTTTTGTTGTCGCGCCCGGTTTTCCCGCGCCAATAATTCTACCATCAATTTTGACCACGGGAATAATTTCCGCGCCGGTGCCCGTGAGAAAACATTCGTCGGCGCAAAATAAATCGTACCGCGTCAAATTCGGTTCGCCTACTTGCAATCCAGTTTCGCGCGCCAAATCCATCACCACACCGCGCGTGATTCCATAAAGCGCGCCCGCCGAAAGTGGCGGCGTGAACAATTGATTTTCTTTCACAATGAAAATATTATCCGCCGTGCATTCCGCCACAAAACCGTCCGCATTCAACATGACAGCTTCTTCGCAACCGCCATTGTTCGCCTCGATTTTTGCGAGAACATTGTTCAAATAATTGAGCGACTTAATCGCTGGATTTAATGCGCTGTGCAGATTGCGCGTCGTCGGCACCGTGATAATTTCCAAACCGCGTTGATAAATCGCCGCCGGATAGATCTGAATTTCGTCCGCGATAATAATTGTGCTCGGCGCTTTGCATTTGTTCGGATTCAAACCCAAACCGCCAACGCCGCGCGTGACAATGAGCCGGATATAACCGGCACGAATATTATTTTGGCGACACGTTGCGATGACGGCTTTCATGATCGCTTCATGCGACATCGGAATGGTCAGCAAAATTGCTTTGGCCGAATAAAACAAACGGTCAATGTGCTCCTTCAATTTGAAAACGCGGCCATTGTAGGCGCGAATACCTTCAAAAATTCCGTCGCCATAAAGCAATCCATGATCGAACACGGAAATCTTGGCCTTCGCTTCGTCGTAATATTTCCCGTCTATAAAAATTTTCATGCAATTTCAAATAGAAAAATAAGTTGAAACAATCAGACAGCGCAACTCAGGAGTTCAGACAATAAGGAGAAAACTTTAGCCACGGATTTCCACGGATTTCACGGATAAAGAATTTTCATCTGTGTTCATCGGTGCAATCTGTTGGCTTCAGTATTTTGAAATTTCTTCGGCAAACTTTCATTGCATTTCCAAATCGAACCACGCAAATTCGCACAGCTTTTTTAATTCAAAATTCAAAATTATTTATGCCCAATCCCTGGACCGGAAAAGGAAATCCTTACACGCGCACAGAAGTGGTCGAACGGTTGCGTGTTCGTTTGAAAAAAGGTGAACCGATTATTGCCGCGGGCGCAGGCACTGGCATCAGTGCGAAGTTCATTGAAAAAGGCGGCGCAGATTTAATTATCATTTATAACTCCGGCCGCTTTCGCATGGCTGGACACGGTTCAACTTGCGGCTTGATGTCGTACGGCGACGCCAATGCCATCGCGATGGAAATTGGCGAGCACGAAGTTCTGCCGGTCGTTGAGGAAATTCCGGTGATTTGCGGCGTGCACGCCACCGATCCGCGCCGTCGCATGTGGCACTGGCTGTTGCAAATTAAAGAAATGGGATTCAGCGGTGTAAATAATTTTCCCACGCACTGCATTGTGGACGGACATTTTCGCCAGGTGCTCGAAGAAACCGGCATGAGCGTCAAAAAGGAATTTGAAATGATTGCGCTTGCCCGCAAAATGGATTTGTTCAGCATCGTTTATGTCGCGACGGCGGAAGAAGCGAAATCAATGGCTCAAGCTGGCGCTGACGCGATCATCGCGCACGTCGGCACAACTGTCGGCGGCTCCATTGGCGTCAAAGGCGCAGTTTGCACATTGGATGACGCAGTAAAGCGGACGCAAAAAATCATCGAAGGCGCGCGGAAAGTTCGCCAAGATATTATTTTTCTTTCGCACGGTGGACCAATTTCCACGCCGGAAGATGCGGCTTACATCAATGAACATACCGATTGCGTGGGCTTTGTGGGCGCGTCAAGTCTCGAAAGATTGGCCGTGGAAAAATCACTAACGGATTTGACGAAAAAATTTAAAACCATTCCGGTCCGGCCATCGGCCTTGCAACCTTTCAAAAGGAAATAGCCGAAACATTTTCTTAAACTTGTAGCGTTGGACATTGACCATCCTCCGGTGGGTTTCATTATTTTCCTAAATTCCGAAGCCACCAGCCGCGATTGCTTTTGTAGCGCTTTAAAGTTTTTTGATCGCCCATCACTTCGGTTAAAGTTTTTTCCGTCTCGTCCTTCATCGCTTTAAGAGCGGCTTTGCGCTGCTCCGCATTCAAATTTTTGTCCGCGCGAACTTTTTTTATTTCGTCTTCAACAGTTTTTTTAATGTCGTAAATTTTCGCGGCGGCTTCTTTAGGCAAATCCTCTTGCTCAGAAAATCGGCGAAGGTCTTGAAATTCATAATCATTGGCTCGCTTGTAGTCAGCGTAACGTTCCGGCGGCAACGCAGCTTTAATCTCCTCTTCCATTCTTTTAGAAATTTCGCCGCGCTTTTTAGTTCCTTCTTCGTCGTCAGGGTCATAAGGAATGTTCTCAAGTTGCTCGTCGTAATTTTTTCGAACCTTAAATAGCGCTAAAAACTCCTGTTCGGACGGATCAAACCCACTTATGGAATAACGCAAAGAGTTCGCGGTATCTGAGAGACGCACTTCATATTTTTCCAATTCCTCCGGCGAAAGAAGCTGTGCCAATTCCGTTTTTTGCTGTTCCTTAAGTTTTTTGAGTCGTTCGCGGTTCTCCGGCGAATCGGAATCTTTCGTTTCGTAAATCTTTTGGATCTAGTCCTGATATTTTTCGCGGAGAACTTTCACTGCCTCGCTTTTTTCCTGCGGCAAAAAACTCAGCATTTTCTCTTCGCGTCCGCCTTCGTTCCAACCATAAATTTTTTTCATCTCTTTGACTGCATCAATCCCGAGCAATTCTTTTATCAAGTCATTCTTTTCTCTTTCGAAGGCGGCGACTTGCTTTTGGAATTTTCCGCTAATCCACATTTCATTTTGATTTGCGTCCCAATAATTAAGATTCTTTGCCGATGGATAAAGC
>JALYXC010000267.1 GCA_030947315.1 Verrucomicrobiota bacterium
CATCAAAGCAGCGATTGGATTTGGCATTGAATAAACGATTGAGACGATAATTTTTCATAAATTTTGAGTTAATTCTTTTTCAGAAAGCCGCACTCATGCTACAGTTCGCCTGCAACTTTAAAATGAAATTTTTCCTTCATCAAAAAACAGTTTGGATTCTTCTTGCGATAATTTTGTCCGGAATTTTTGGGATTGCATCGGCGCAGGAATTAAAAATCAAAGATGGCTTCAGCCATTTCATTGCGATTAAAAAATTTTCCGACTTCAAGAAATCCACGAGCGACAACCCGAACGAAATTATTTTCACCTCGCCGGAAATTTCCACACCGATTGCATGGAATGAACTGGTCGTGTCCTGGAACGCCGATGCGCAAAAGGAAACTTACTTGAAAGTTGAAGCGCGTGGAATTTACGCGGATCACTCGACGAAATTTTACACGCTCGGTTTGTGGTCGCCGGACACGGAAAAATTTCCCCGCGAAAGTGTGCAAGACCAAAAAGACAGCGACGGAAATGTCGATACCGACACTTTGACTTTGGAAAAACCGGGCGCGAAAATTCAGTTGCGTATGACGCTCGGCTCTGCGGAAAAAATTCAAAAGCCGACGTTAAAATTTCTAGGTCTTTCTTTTTGCGACACAAAAGCAAAACCGAGTTCGTCGTCGCCAAATAAATCCGCGTGGGGAAAAGTTCTGCCGGTCATTGAGCGTTCGCAAAATTCTTATCCAGAAGAACAAGGCTGGTGCAGCCCCACTTCGCTTTCGATGGTGCTCACGCATTGGTCAAAAATAACACGACGCAAAGAACTGGCGCTCGATGTTCCCGAAGTGGCGCGCGCGGTTTTCGATAAAAATTACGGCACGGGGAATTGGCCATTCAACACTGCATTTGCCGGAAGTTTCCAAGGAATGCGTTCCTACGTCACCCGTTTCAGCAGCGCGACCGAATTGGAGGATTGGATTGCCGCGGGAATTCCTGTGATCATTTCTGCGCCGTGGCACCTGCTGTCGCCGGATCGCGGCAACACGGGCGCGGGACATCTCGTCGTTTGCGTCGGCTTCACGGAGAACGGTGATTTTTACATCAACGATCCGGGAACAAATCCGAAAACCGATCGCGTGCGGCATATTTATAAACGCGAAAATGTTTTGAACGCGTGGAGCAAATCGCACAATACGGTTTATCTTGTTTATCCCGAATCGGCAAAAATTCCGAAGGACCAGTTTCATCATTGGGAACGAAAGTAATGCATATCGCGTGAAATTTCCCTTCCACAAGAAACCATTTTGCTTCCCGCTTCTTCTGGCAAATGTCGTTTTGTTAAGCGGTTGTCATTCGACGCCACCGCTGCAAAATCGCGAAAGACTTTCTTCGCAGGCAAATTATCCTGCGCGTTGGTGGGCGCCGGTTTCAAAAGAAGACGCGCCTGCCTGGGAAATTTTGCCGCAAGAGGCCGGGCCGGGCGAAGTGATACTTTCCAAGCGTCACGAACTTGGATTGCTTTCTAATTTTGCGGCGACGCCGTTTGCGTTTCGTGGAAAACGTTACGCGAGCATCGAAGGGTTTTGGCAAATGATGAAATATCCCGAAAACGCGGACGATCCTCGTGCCAAATTTTCCGGAGTAGAATGGAAATTTACTCGCGATCAAGTGGCGCAGATGACGAGCTTCGACGCCAAAAAAGCCGGGACGCTCGCGGAACAAAACATGAAATTAATGGGAATTGATTGGGTCAGTTTTGCCGGGAAACGATTCCCATACAGAACACCGATTCGCGGCGAACATTTTCGTCTGATCGAGGCGGCAACGCGGGAAAAAGTTCGACAAAACCCTGAAGTGAAACGGGTTTTGCTCGCAACTGGAAATTTAATTTTGAAACCGGATCATCATCAGGAACCGAATGCGCCTCCAGCGTGGCGTTATTACGAAATTCTCACGCAGATCCGTTCTGAACTGCAAAAGCGAAAATAAAGTCGTGCAGAAAATTTCTTGGTTCTTCCGCCCGAACGCTCTTAAATCGCGGCATGTTTTCGCACGTTGTTATTTTTTGGACTGATTCAGATAACCCAAATTCGGCTGACGAATTGCTGGCGGGAATAGAAAAATATTTAAGGCCGATTCCCGGTGTTTTGCATTTTCATGCCGGCAAAATGGTTGTAAGTCCTCGTCCGGTTGTGGATCAAAGTTATCAAGTGGCGCTCAATTTGATTTTTCAAAATAAAAAAGCGCAGGACGATTATCAAATTCATCCACTCCATCTGGAATTCGTGGAAACGATTTTTAAAAAGTATTGTAAAAAAGTCGTGATTTTTGATTTTGAGTAAAGCGACGGCGTTCTATTTCGACTTCACGCGCAAACCAAATTTCTCAGGCGCTTGCGCAAATGAAATCATTCCTTTTTCGGTCGTGACGCCCAAATAAGGATCATTGGAGATCAACAAATTGCCATCAATATCGAGATGATCGGTCAACTCGGCGAGATGCGCGGCGGCGCTGATTTCAATACTCGATTCGATCATGCAGCCAATCATTGTTTTCAAGCCAGCTTTACGCGCGGCTTGCAAAGCCTCGAACGCGCCGCTGATTCCGCCGGTTTTAATCAGCTTCACATTGACGCCATGATAACAGTCAGCGCAAAGACTTGCGTCATGGGC
>JALYXC010000583.1 GCA_030947315.1 Verrucomicrobiota bacterium
CTTCAGGATTGAAAATATTAATAAAATTCCCGACCGCGATGCCGGTGTACTCGGCTGCTTCTTCAATAATTGTTTCGACAAATTTGTCCCCCTTTTTTATCGCTTTGCGCAAATCGCCGCTGCGCAAATTTTTTAAATCGTCGCCGAGCGTTTCGGTAAGAATAGTTTTTTGCCCGTCTTTTACGGCACTTTGAATTTTTTTAAAAATAGCGGTGCGACTGGCCAGAGCTTCGAAGCATCCTTTATTCCCACAGCCGCATTTGGGGCCGTCAGCTTCCAAAACCATGTGGCCAATTTCGCCAGCGGTGCGATTAAAACCTTCGAATAATTTTCCTTCGAGAATCAATCCTCCGCCAATGCCAGTGCCAATAAAAATGCCAATGACATTTTTGGGTTTGGCTTTCAGTTCAGTTTCGTAGAGGCCGAGCGTGCAGATGTTCCCGTCGTTTTCGAGAAACACCGGAATGTCCAATTGCTTTTCCAATTCCTTTTTGAGCGGGACCCCTTCCCATTTTAAATTGGGCGCAAAAATCACTTCGCCTGTTTGGGAATTAACCGCGCCGGGCGCGCCGATTCCAATGCCGCGGATTTGTTTTAAATCCAAATCACATTCGTCCACTGCTTCCCGAATGGAGCGGACGATTCGTTCGATCACTGGAGCGACGCCGCGCTCGGCTTTCGTGCTGACTTTGGCGCGGCTCAGGCATTTTAAATCTTTGTCGAAAATGCCGGCCAAAATTTTTGTGCCGCCAAAATCAACGCCGATCACGTATTCAGATTTTGCAGATTCTGGCATATTAAATTTACGATTTTTGATTTACGATTTACGGGAGAATTGTGAATTGCAAAATCGTAAATCGTAAATTCATCGCTCCGTAATCAGCACTTTAATTTTTTCCTGCAGTTCCTCATTAATTTCATCCGGCGAACGATGCGCGTCCACGATGCTGAATCCGTAGGTGGTTTGCAATCGTTTGAATTCATTTTGCATGAGGGCCTGATATTTTAAAAAGCTGTCGAACATATCGCGCGACAGGCCCAAGTCCATGCCGCTTTCCCAATAATCGAGCGACTGCGTTTTGGAAAAATTGCGCTGCACCAATTCGTCTGGCGAAACGTTCAAATAAAAAACCGCGTCCGGCACCAGCGCAATTCCGTAGAGATTTTTCAACCAGGCTTCATTCATTCCGCGCACCAAATCGCGCACCATTAATGTATAAATATAACGGTCGGCCAGCACCATGAAACCCGCTTTGAGCGAGGGCAAAATAATATTTTCAAGTTGATCGGCAAAATCGGTCGCATAAAAAAGACTGAGCGTCGTGCGGCTCAAAATATTTCCTTGCTTGGCTTCTTCCAGCTCCTCGCTGACCAGGGTGGAACGGGATAAACCGACCTGCACCGTGGCGTGACCGCTGCCCTCCAGCCATTGCACCAGTCGCATAATTTGAGTCGAACGACCTGAACCATCGGCCCCTTCGACGACGATCAATTTGCCCGCCAATTTTTCCACTTCCACGCCTGGAATGCCCTGCCCGTAAAAACGGCGCGGCTTCCAAAACGGAACTGCCCCGCCAGGGCGGTTTTTTTTGAGGCGGGAAATAGATTTTGCTTTTCTCATAGCGGAAAAATTCCTCGGCCGATAAATTCCGACAGATCAATTTTCGCCGCGACCAGATCGCGCACGATAGATTGCTGCGCTTCGACCGGCTGATTGGCGTCCATGACGAGGAATTTAAATTCGGTGCTCATGGCCAGATATTGTTCCAGAATGCGGCCTTGAAAAATGCGAAAACTTTCATAAGGATCAGCCGATAAATGCATATCGAGGCCGGCTTCAAAGTATTTTAATTGCGGACGCCCTTCCAAAATTCGTTGCAGGGAAACTTCCAGTTTCGCCTTGAAAAAAAAAGTCAAATCCGGCAGCGGCGCAAAATTGTAAATGCCGCGGACCCATTCGGGGGGACAACCGCGCACGGTGTCGCGCGCAAAGGCTGTGAAAATATAACGATCACACAGCACCAGATAACCGGCGCGCAGGAGTGGTTCAAGCTGACGTTCATAGCGATCGGCAAAATCGGTCGCGTGAATCAAACTGAAAGTGGTGGGCGAAAGCAATTCGCGCTTTTTTCCCTTGCTGGTGGCTGCTTTGACGAGTTCGGAAGAATTCCATTCGCTCAGAAAAACTTTCATCCCTTGTAATTCGAGCCAGCGTTTCAGCAAATAAATTTGCGTGGATTTGCCCGATCCGTCCAGGCCTTCCACCGCGATGAGTCGCCCGGGAAAATTAAGTTCGGCAAAGGTTTTCATCGGAGGAAAATTCTGACTTCGATTTTCCAAAATAGCAAATCACCGTTTCACTTTAATTTTGTTTGGAATTAGGAAAGCAAAAAATCAGGAAATGTGACTCTGTCTCCGAAATGAATTTACTGCTTTCCTGCTTTTCTCATTCATTAAAGATTTCATTCTCTGGGCCAAAGACGGATCCAAACACGTTGCGGCGTTTGAATTAAAATTTCCCGCAATAACTCTTCCATGCTCGCCGCTTCCGGTTCTTCCAATTTGGCCGCAAGAAATATTGCGGCGCAAAAAGCCAGCGCAACCGCTGCAAAAAAAATCGAGTAACGATTCCAGATAATTCCCGTCGCGACGAAATGGATCGGCCCGATTAAATCAATAAATAATCCCCACAAAATGGGCGAGAGACCGAGCGTCAAACTTCCGATCACTGAATAGAGCGCAAAGAAATGATTGCGGCCCATCACCGGAACAATCGCCATGGCTAAACGCGTATTGGCCATGCTGATCAAGGCGGCGCTCAGGCCGGTTAAAAATTGAATCAGTAAAAGCAGCAGTAACATTGGACGAAAAACTCCTCCCGCCAAACCGATCCAGCCAGACAAAATTATAAGGTAAGTGAAAAAAGAAAAAGTCAGGATCGGTTTGCTGCCGAGTTTGTCCAGACGCGCGCCGAGAAACCAAAGACTGCTGAGTCCGCCCAAAAAAGCGGTCGAGGAAAGAAATAAAATTTTTCCAGCAGCGAG
>JALYXC010000591.1 GCA_030947315.1 Verrucomicrobiota bacterium
TCTGGAAGCCGCGCGTTTGCATGGCGTGAAAAAAATCACCATCGCTTCGTCGTCGTCGGTTTACGGCGTGAATGCGAAAATTCCTTTTTCAGAAAGCGATCCGATTTTTTCCGCGATTTCTCCCTACGCCGCAAGCAAGCTGGCCTGCGAAGCGCTGGGCCATGTTTATCATCACATTTATGGGATGGACGTGGCGATGCTCCGCTTTTTTACGGTGTACGGCCCGCGTCAGCGACCCGATCTGGCGATTTATAAATTCGCGAAATTAATTTCCGCAGGAAAACCAATTCCTGTTTTCGGCGATGGCTCAACCGCGCGCGACTACACATTTGTCGCCGATATTCTGGATGGCATCGTGGCTTGCACGGAAAGAAAATTTGGGTTTGAAGTGTTTAACCTGGGCGAATCGCAAACTGTGAAATTGAGTTACTTGATTGAACTTCTGGAAAAATCTTTGGACAAAAAAGCGGTGATTGATCATCAGCCAGTTCAGCCGGGCGATGTGCCCATTACTTTCGCCGATATTTCGAAAGCGCAAAAAATGCTGGCCTACGCGCCGCGCGTAAAAATCGAAGAAGGCATTCCGCGCTTTGTGGAATGGTTTTTGAAATCGAATTGATTTGCTATTTTCCATTTTTTCTCCGGCCTTGCTTCTGTGCGACCTCCGTATAAAAATCTCCGCTCATGTTCCAACGCTTTGTTCGTTTGATTGGCAGCGCGATTTTTTTTTCGCTTTCTTTAGCGGGCCAGGGGGCGTTGCAATTCGATGTTTTTCTGGGTTACGACGGCGTTATTCCTGAAGCCAACTGGTTTCCGCTGGCCTGCGAAATAAAAAATGACGGGCCGCCTTTTTACGCGGTCATCGAAATTTCTGCGGCGCAATTTAATCAAGGCCAGACACGGCGGATTCCTTTGGAATTGCCGACCGAGACATTTAAGCGTGTCGTGATTCCGGTTTTTTCCAGTTCGCGTTATGCTTCGCGCTGGAACATTCGTTTGCTCGATGAAAAAGGAAAAATTCGCGCGGAACAATTAAACGTGTCCTCGCGCCGCCAGACTTTCTGGGAAACAGAACTGCTGGGTTCCTTTTCGCGAACGCCCGCCGGAACGCCGGTTTTTCCTGACATCAAAGTCCAACAGCCTGAATTGCAACCGGCCATCGCCCGACTGCGAACGAGTTTGTTTCCGGATAATCCGATCGCGCTGGAAGGATTGACCGCGATTTATTTAAACTCGGAAATTGCGCTGGAACTTAAAGATGGGCAGGTCAAAGCCATCAACGGCTGGTTGCAACAAGGCGGACATCTCATCGTCGGTGTGGAACAAATCGGCGATGTCAATGGGAATCCGTGGTTGCGCTCAATGTTGCCTTGCGAGTTGACTGGTTTGACGACGGTGAAGTTGCAAGGCGAATTACAAAGCTGGGTGGAAAGCGGGCGAACCAATATCCCGGCTGCCGTCACTCCGAAACCGAATAAGAAAAAAAGTTCGTCGAAAATCAAAAGCCAAAGTAGCGGAATCAACATTCCCAATCTGGAAATTCTATTGCAAAACGACGCGCTGTTTGATGAGTCCGAATTATCTGTCGCAACCGGAAAACTAACCGATGGTCGCGCGCTCCTTTCGAGCGGAGGAACGCCCTTAGTCATCGAAGGCAATCGTGGGCGCGGTCGCATTACCGTTTTAATGTTCAGTCCGGAACGCGAACCTTTTCTTTCGTGGAAAAATCGTCCCTGGTTTTGGGCGAAGGTCAACGAGTTGCCGCAATCGTTGTTTGAATCGTCAGATTACAATCGCGCGGGCGGCTGGAGCATTGACGGACTTTTCGGCGCGCTCGTTGACAGTAAACAAGTTCGCAAATTGCCTTTTACCTGGCTCTTGTTTTTGCTGGTGGCTTATCTGCTTGTGATTGGACCGTTCGATCAATTCTGGTTGAAAAAAATTAATCGGCAAATGCTTACCTGGATTACTTTCCCGATTTATGTTCTCGGTTTTTCCGCATTGATTTATTTCATCGGCTTTCGATTGCGCGCGGGCGATTCGGAATGGAATGAAATTCATCTCGTTGATATTTTGCCCAACGGCGCTCAAGCGATTTTGCGCGGACGGACTTACGCCTCGCTTTATTCGCCCAGCAACACGCGCTATCCGTTGAAGTCTGAACAGCCATTCGCCGCGTTGCGCGGAGAGTTTCTGGCCAATTGGGGCAACGGTGAGGAGAGCGGTCAGGATTCAGTCATTCATCACGGCAACAATTTTGATGCGGACGTTTATGTGCCGGTTTGGACCAGTCAACTTTATGTCAATGACTGGTTGCAACCAGCCTCGCCGCCACTCATCGTGGAACAGAACGGCCCTGAAATTAAAATTGAAAATCATCTTAACCAAAAAATTTTGGACGCGCGTCTCGTCGTTAACAATAAAATTTACGAACTCGGTGGATTAGCCGCGAACGAAAAAAAGGGATTTAAACTCACATCGCTTTCCGCAATGCCGCTGCCGGAATTTGTGCGCCGCCATAGCCAATTCGTTTTCAAAATCGCTCAACAACGCCGCAGTACTTTCGGGCAGAACGAACCCGCCGCCTCGCTTGATCTAGTGACCAGTTCGATGGCTGCTTCTTTTTTTTCGCAAATGACTAACAACGAAAATATTTATGAACACTGTATTGCTCCAGCGGGTTTTGATCTGGCGCCGCTCGTCGAAAAAGGAGATTGGGTTTTGCTGGCCTGGCTGGCCGATTACTCGCCCACTTCGCCTTTGCATCGTTTCACGCCGCGCCGTTTTCATCGCAATACTTTGTTGCGTCTCGTGATTCACCCAACTGAAAACTCTAAACTCTAAACTCTAAATTTTTTCATGTCTGATACTCCTTCCATTCCCGCCATTGAAACCGTCGGTTTGACGCGCATTTACGGAAACATGACCGCGCTCAACGCCCTCAATTTAACCATTGATCAAGGCGATCTTTTTGGTTTTATCGGCTCCAATGGCGCGGGCAAAACCACCACTCTGCGCATTCTCGCGACATTTTTGTTGCCCTCCGCCGGCCGCGCCAAAGTTCTCGGCAACGATGTGGTGCAGGAGGCCGACGCGGTTCGTCACCTCATTGGTTATATGCCGGATTTTTTCGGCGTTTATAAAGATATGGAAGTGACGGAGTATCTCGATTTCTTTGGAGCCTGTTACAAAATTCCGACCGCGCAACGCGAAAAAACGGTCAATGACGTTCTTGAATTAGTCAGCCTCAGTGAAAAACGCGGCGCGCTCATCGGCGCATTGAGCCGCGGCATGCAACAACGACTCGGCTTGGCGCGCGTTTTGATTCACGATCCAAAAGTTTTGCTGCTCGATGAACCGGCCAGTGGTCTGGATCCGCGCGCGCGCATTGAAATGATGGCGGTTTTGCAGGAACTGCAGCGGCTCGGCAAAACGGTGGTTATTTCCTCACACATTCTCAGCGAACTGCAGACACTCTGCAATCGCGTCGCGATCATTGAAAAAGGAAAATTGATTTACAGCGGACCGGTGCAAGGCGTGCGGGATCAAATGGCGAGCGGCTTAATTTATCGGGTCACTATTTCTGGCGCTTCCGCCAAAGCGATTGAACTTTTAAAATCGCGCCCAGAAGTGGCCGACGTCATCGCGGTGGATGGTCAGCTTAAAGTCACGTTAAAAAGTCACGACTTGGACGCGGCTTTTCTCCCCGAAACGCTCGTCCACGGCGGCATTAAATTTACGGGCCTTTGGGAAGATGAGCTTGGTTTGGAAGAAGTTTTTCTTCGTGTGACAAAGGGCGAAACGCAATAATCCCATTGGTCACAAATCGAAAGCGGAAATGGTGGTTGGAAATGCTGATGCGGATCATCGGACTCGATAATGAACATTTTACCATTAATCGTTCGAGAACTTCGCCGCGAGGCGCGGCATCCCAGCAATTACGCCTTACGAACTTTTAGCGCGACCATTCTCGCCGGTTTTTTGTTTTTTTATCTTTGGAAACAGAGAAATTCACAAACAGGCGGAACTGCTTTTCACCTGTTGAACCTTATTATTTTCTGCGCCATTTGGGTTGTCGTTCCTTTGTTGACCGCCGATTGCATTAGTCGCGAAAAACGAGAGTGGACGCTGGGCCTTCTTTTCTTAACGCCTCTCAAACCGCTGGATATTATTTTGAGCAAAGGAGTCATTCATGCCATCCGCTCGGTCACGTTGCTCATTGCTGGAATTCCCATTTTAACAATTCCATTTCTCTTGGGAGGCGTGACCGTGATGAACGTTTTCTGGAGCGTGGTGTTTCATTTTACCGCTCTGGCGCTGGCGCTGGCGGCTGGTTTGCTGGCCTCGTCTTTATGTCGGCAATGGACGCGCGCCATTATTCTGGCGGAAATTCTTTCGGCATTGTTTTTATTAGTTTCATTCAAAATTGTGGCTGTTTCTCTTTTCGGTTTGTCTGCGGCGGGGATGGGTTTCTTCGAGACGTTGCGGGCTGTTTTCCAGAATTTTGTTTTCGCACCCCGCGCGTTTCCAGCAGTCTCCTTCAATTTTACCATTCAAATCGTTATGACCGTTCTGGCGATTTTCGGAGGAACAATTTTATTTTCTGGACTGATTGTTTTATTTGCGGCACGACGTCTGAAAAAAACCTGGCAGGAAAATCCTCCTTCGCTGCGACAGACACAAATTGAAAAATTGTTTTGCACGCCGCGATTTTGCGTCGCTTTTTTACGACGAAGCAACCAAGCTAAACTGTCGCGTAATCCCATTGGCTGGCTGCAGCAATATTCCTGGAGCGCGCGATT
>JALYXC010000606.1 GCA_030947315.1 Verrucomicrobiota bacterium
TGTTAATTTTCCGCCGTCGGGCATTGCTTCGACGGCATTCAGCGTGAGGTTTAAAAAAGCTTGCTCGAGTTGCGCGGCGTCGGCCATGAGCAGTGGAAGGTTTTCTTCGAGTCGAGGAATCCAATCAATTTTTTGGTTGCGCAATTTGTGTCGAATTAAAAGGCCCAAATCCTCGATTAATTGGTTGAGATTAGTCGGCGTAAAATGAGGCTCGGCTTTGCGGGCGAAATCCAGAATCTGTTCCACGATTTTATTCAGATGCTCCATTTTTTCGCCCATGATTTGCGCGTCGCGAGAACGCGGATCGTCCGGTGAAAATTTCAAATCGAGCGAGTGAAACATCATTTTCATCACCGTGAGCGGATTACGAATTTCATGGGCGACTTCAGCGGCGAGAAGTCCGAGCGCGGACAGTTTTTCGTTCTGACGCAATTGTTCCTCCACATCTACGACCCGTTCGTAGAGCCGCGCTTTTTCGATTGCGAGGCCCGATAGATCAGCCAGCGCAGAGAGAATGTGAATTTCTTCATTGGAAAAATTATGCGCCTGTTCCTTATAAACATTGAGCGCGCCGATCGCTTGCCCGCCAAAAATCAGTGGCACACTCAAAAGAGAAAGAAGCCCTTCGCGCCGCGCCACTTCGATATTTTGATAACGGCTGGAAGTCTGCACATTCTCAACTTGCAACGGTTTTTTTCTACGCACGACAATACCCAATAAACTTTCGGCCAGACTGAGCCGCGGTTTTTTTATATAAATTTCGCTGGCGCCAAAACTCGCGCGCAAATCGAGCCATTGACCGCTTTCATCAACCATGAGCAGCGAAGCCATTTTTGCGTTCATCAAAACTGCCGCTTCACGAGTAATTACTTTAAGCGCATCGTTAAGATGAAGCGTTGAATTAATAGTTTGACCAACGCTGACCAGAGTTTCGAAGAGGCGGGCTTTGAGACGAAGTTGTTCATAAAGCCACGTGTGATGAATGACCTTGGCCGCTTGCGACGCGAGCGCCGCGAGTAATTCCTCATCACTGGCGGTGAACGCATTTTCGCGTTGTGAATCCACATTCAGCACGCCGCGAATTTCGCCTTTCACTTCGAGCGGCACGGCCAGTTCGGATCGAATGGCGCGGCGCACCATGATGTAACGCGCATCTTTTTTTACGTCGCCCACGCGAGCCGGCTGTCCGCTGCGCGCAACCCAACCAGTGATTCCCTCGCCCACGCGTAATTTTAAATCGCGGGCGCTGGCCGGCAATCCGATCGAAGCTTCGATTTCCAAAAATCCGGAATTTGGATTGATCAAAATAACCGAACCGCTGGAAGCGCGCATCAATTTGACCGCTTCCCTCAGAATTAATCGCAACGCTTCCTGCGGCTCCAGCGTGGAATGAATGACATGGCTGACTTGCTCCAGCGACTGCAACCGCGCGTAACGATTTTTCAACTCAGATAATTCGTCCATTTTAAATAGTCTTGAGTCTTGGGTCTAAAGTCTTGGATCGGAAATGCGCGTGTTCCGTGGACTCGAGACTCCAGACTTTGGACATAAGACTTTTTATCTCACGCGCATCGTTAAAAATATTCCGGCGGCGCCGAAGAAAATATTCGGAAGCCAGGCTGCCAGCCAAGGCGTGACATAACCACCCGTGCCCAGCGCCAATCCGAGCCGCAACAAAATAAAATAAACGAAACAAATGAAAATACTGCTGGCCACGCCGACAAAAACATTGCGCCGGCCCGAAGGCGCGCCAAAGGGAATCGCCATCAGCACCACGACCAGACAAGTCCAGGGCGCGGCGATGCGTCCGTGCAATTGGGTTTCGAGCGCAGCATGTTGCAGCTCGGCCATTCGCGGGTGGAGCTGGAAATAATCTAAAATTTCTTCGATGGAAAGCTGCGGTCTTTTGGCGGCCTGACTGAGAGTTAAATTGGTAATTTTAATTTCGCTGCGAATCAAGGCGGGCGTTTCGGAAAATTCCAACAACGCCAGACGATTGGTTTGACTGCGCAACGGCCATTTATTTTTCGGCGACGAAATTGTTTCCTGCACATTAAAAAATGTCCAGACACGATTGGTGTAGAGGCCGCGTTCGGCGGAAATTTCCCGACGCGTGTTTCCCGGTAATTGGCAAATGATATAAGGCTTGAGCAGTTCGCGGGTTTTCAAATTGTAAGCCGTCGCGCTCCAGAAACGGTTGTCGCGCGCATTTTGGAAAAAAAAAGGACGCTGCCAATCGCGGCTGTTATCCCGGCCCGATTTGGTGTAACGATTTAAAATTTCCTCCGCCGCTTCGGAACTTCGCGGCACCAATAATTCGTTAATGGCAAAAAGCGCCAGACTCAAAAATAAACCGACACCAAAATAGGGAAGAGAAAGCCGCCAAAGACTGATGCCAACCGCGCGCATCGCGGTGAGTTCCTGATGTCGCGCGTGCTGAGTCAAGGCGTAAAGGAGCGCCAGCAAAAACGCAATCGGCAGCACCACCACCAGCATTTCCGGCGCGGTCACGCCATAAAATCGCAACACATCGGCCAGATGCAAATGAGATTCCTGAAATCTGGAAAGTTGCGAGAGCAGATCCACCGAAATCCAAAAAATTAAAAATCCGACCAGGCAATAAACAAAAGGAACCAGCAATTCGCGCAATAAATAACGATCCAGCAGACGCATCAGCGGCAGAGTAAAGTCCAAAGTCCAAAGTCCAAAGTCCAAAGTCGCGACTACGGCGCGAAAATGCGCACGCGATAAAATTTGGACGTGTTGGTGAGAATGTCGGAAACCGTTGCGGAAAAGTTCGTGGCGGAAAAAAACGGCCGATTATCCGAAACATCAAGCGGCTGCCAAAGAATGGGCGATTGCAAATTGGTCACGACCTGCACTTCAAAACCGCGATTAGCCACCTGAAGAAATTGAATTTGCGGCGCGTTATTAAAAAGTTGCAACGAAATTTTCCAGGAATCCGCCGCCGAGTTCGGATCGGTTCCCACTAAATATTCCAGAAAATTCAAAGAACCGTCATTATCAAAATCCTCCAAAGCACCCGTTTGCGGCGCATTGGTGGAACTAAAATTGGCCAGTTGCCATTGCGCAAAAGTTTGATACGTGGCCAGTCCATTTGTGATCCAGGCGCTCATCAGCGCAATGGAATTTGTGTCGAGCAAATTTGAATCCAGCGGCGGCATGCGCAAAGAGGAGTTGGTGGAAATCCGGGTAAGCAACATTGAATGAACTAAATCATTCGGCACAATCACGCGATTATTAGTGTCGCCAAGATTGTTCACCAGAGAGCCATTGATCAGGCCGGAAGCCGAAAGCGGATTACTCATTCGCGCGTCCCAATTTCCCAGCGCCGAACCGCCCGGCTGATGACATTGCGCGCAATTGGCGGCGAGGTAAGAGCGAACGCGCCATTCCAAACTCCACGCGGAATTGGTGGCGTGCGCGAGGCGGCTGAGCGTATTTTGATTCGTCACATTTGCGGAAAAATACCCGGCATGATTGAGCGCGCGAATCTGGTTGTCATTCGTTCCGCTGTAATTTAAATCGCGATTGAGTTGCGCTGTGTTAAATCCGAGAGCAAACCCGCCGAGCGGCGTGTGACAAGTTAAACATTCGCTGCGGCTCGGATAATGCCAGACTTGCGTGCGCAAATTTCCGCCGTCATTGATCACAAAACTTTCGTCCAACCCTTCTTCAGGAACGAGCGTTGCGTTTGTCAAAGAATTTCCCCAGCGATAAGTCACGCCATAAACGCCATTGGAATTTTTCACAATGAAACGGGTTTCCAATCTTTTCGCTGAAGCAGGAATTCCATTGGTCAATTCCAATTCAAAATGTTTTATCCAAACCGTGCCGGTGGGAAATTGCCAGTTGCTCGTCCGGTTAAACGTGATGGTGAGGTTGGTGTTCGGCACGGAAAACCAGCGCGTTTTTTTCGCGTTGTCCGACCAGAAAGGAACATTCAAATCGTAAGACAAAATTCCGGGGAACGGTGTGAGCGAAGTCAGATTTGTAAAAGCGTCCGCGTCAGCCAAAGTCGGCGGGAGAACGTTGCCGGAAATAATATTGGTGTCATAAATCAGTCGTTGAATCGAACCGTTCAGATTGACCAGCAACACGTCGCCATTCCGCGGATCCGTTCCAAAAGAGACGATGCTGGCCTGACCTTGAATGCGTGTAAAAGGCACCGCGTTCGTTCCGTTGGGAGTTAAAGTCCAAATGTTGCCGTTGACATAATCGGCAAAAATATATTTGCCCATCAGTTGCGAAATGCGATTGCCTCGATAAACCAATCCGCCGGTCACAGAATTTCCCTGATTAGTGGCGTTGCCGTGGACGTATTCGGTAATTGGCGAAATTGAACTAAAATTAGTCGGCGCCTGCGCCATCTTCGGACCAGCAATGGTGCCTTCGCGAAAAGCCCAGCCGTAATTTCCGCCTTTGAGAATAACATCAACCTCTTCACGCGCGTCTTGCCCCACATCGCCGCAATAAAGAATCCCCGTCAAGGGATCGAAGGAAAATCGAAATGGATTGCGCAATCCAATCGCCCAAAATTCTGTGCGCAGCGTGTTTGTGTTGATATTGACTCCATTCAATTGCGTGGCGTTCACGAACGGATTGTCCGCCGGAACGAAATAATTAGTCGCGTTCATCAGCGCAGGATGCGGCTTGGGCGGAAAATTTCCCGGAAGTTTATCCACATCAATCCGCAGAATGCCCGAGAAAAAATCTTTATCAATGCGCTGGCTGTTATTGAAAGAATCATTTCCGCCGCCTTCGTCGCCGACCGAAATATAGAGATAACCATCCGGACCGAAATGCAGATCGCCCCCGTTATGATTGCAGGCTTCGTCAAACTGCGTGACGAGTGGCAACTCGGTATTGGTCAAAGCCAGATTAGAGTTCGTAGGCGAAACTTGAAAACGGGAAACGCGTTGATGAAGTCCAGTTCCAGC
>JALYXC010000613.1 GCA_030947315.1 Verrucomicrobiota bacterium
GATGGGAGTGGGTTCAAAAACCTGGAAGCGCCGTCGTTCGATTTTTTTTAATAAATTCTCGTAAACGGCGCGCATCAATTCCGCGGCCCTCATCGAACGCCGATCCACAGCCGGCAAAGTTTCCCAAGCCAGTTGAAAAAAATCCCCCGCTTTTTGAGCGACGTTTTCAGCCAGCGCGGCAAAGCGCGCAGAATATTCCAAACGCAAAATTTCTTCTGGAGTCACTTTAAATCGCGCCAGTTCCGAGAGGGGCAAATAAATGCGGCCGCGCGCCGCGTCGGTTCGCACATCGCGCAAAATATTGGTGAGCTGCAAGGCTTTGCCAAGATGAATGGCGTAGTCGCGACAGGCTTTATTTTGGTAGCCGAAAATTTCGATGCTAAGCAATCCCACCACGGAAGCGACGCGATAACAGTACTGTTCAAGCGCCGCATAATTGTCGTAGCGTTGAATCGCAAGATCCATGGCGACGCCGCGAATCAGTTCGTCAAAATATTCGAAACGCAATGAGTATTGCCGGATAAAAATTTGCAATTCGCGATTGACCGGAAATTCGGGTGTTTGATTTTCACAAGCACGGCGAATGTCATCGCGCCAGGCATTTAATTGCGCGGCCCGTTTTTCCAATGGACACGATTCATCGTCCGCAATGTCGTCCACCTGCCGGCAAAACGCGTAAAGAGCGGACATGGCGTCGCACTTTTTTTTGGGCAACAGAATGAAAGCGAGAGCAAGATTAGAAGCGCTTTTTCGAGTGATCGAGCGGCTCTCCTGCATGTCAAGAAGAAGGGGGAAGGTCGGATTTCAGCGGAGGCAATCCGCCCGTCTCCGATAAAGTAGGATTGCGCGGTCGATGATCGCGCCGGCGAAGTTTGATGCGTTGTTTTTCAGAATTTTTTTCGGAGCGTTCGATTTTCTTGGCCACGGACGAAGAATCAAAATGAGATTTGGCATGGCGTCTTTTCCGTTTGCGCAAAAACGCGGCCCAAAAAAGTAAAATGATCAGAAGTAAAAGACCGACGCCGAGAACAATCAGTAGCTCCCAGGGAAAATTCGTTTTTCCACTGACTCGATCCATACTAGGGAGCCCGGGCAGCTCCGGCAATGGATTCAGCTTGTTTAAAAAAAGATTCATCGCGCCGCGCCTTGACCTGCGGCGTCCTCAGCTTCATCTTCATCGGGAACAGTGTCAATATGAAGTCGTTGCATGCGATACCGCAAAGCGTGCCGACTGATTTTCAATTGTTCAGCGGCTCGCGAAAAATATCGGCATTGCTCCAGAGTTTTCAGAATTAATTGCCGTTCAAAGCCGTTCACTAAATCATCAATGGAATTGTCAGAAGATCCTGAAAATTCACCCTTGTGCAAACGCGTTTCCAATTGAAAATCGGGCAGGTTCGAGGCCTGAAGTTCCGAGGTCGTTTCCAGAATCACGGCGCGCTCGAGAACATTGCGCAGTTCCCGGACATTACCCGGCCAGTGATGGGCCAATAATTTTTGCCGGCTCGCTTCAGACAGAGAGCGCACCTGCTTTTTCATGATGGCGTTGAAATATTTTAAAAAGTTTTCCGCCAATAAAATAATATCCATCCCGCGCTCGCGCAGCGGCGGCGGACGAAATTGCACGACGTTGAGGCGATGATACAAATCTTCGCGAAAATGGTTTTGGCGAATGGCCTGAATAATATCGCGATTGGTCGCGGCAATCAACCGCACATCCACGCGTAACTCTTCGTTGCCGCCGACCCGCGTAAAACTTCCGTCTTCCAAAAACCGAAGCAGCTTGGCCTGAAGCGCCCGGCTCATGTCGCCAATTTCGTCCAAAAAAATAGTGCCGCCATCCGCTTCTTCCACGCGGCCGGTTTTTTGTTTGACCGCGCCCGTGAAAGCGCCTTTTTCGTGACCGAACAATTCACTTTCCAAAAGCGTTTCGGGAATGGCCGCGCAATTAATGCGGACATATTGACTTTGACGGCGCTGACTCAAACTATGCAGGGCGCCAGCGATCAATTCTTTGCCCGTCCCGCTTTCACCCAAAATCAACACGGTGGCATTGGTGGGAGCAACGGTTTGGGCGAGTTGCCGCAACGCCTGCATTTGGGGTGATTGACCGATGATTTGTTCCAGTTGATAAGGCTCAGTGGCGCGCGCTTGCCAGGCGGCATTTTGACGCAACAAACGATGTCGTTCCGCGCAACGCGCCACACTCAACAACAATTCTTCCGGCGCAAAAGGTTTCGACAAATAATCCATCGCGCCCGATTTAATTGCTTCGACGGCGAGTTTGGGCGTGGCATACGCGGTGATCATTAAGATGGGCAAGGCGGGCCATTGCGTGTGCATTTGTTTGAGAAAATCATAACCGCTCATGCCACCCAATCGCGCATCGGTGATCACCATAAAAAATTCTTCGCGCGGGAGCAGCTTCAAAGCTTCCTCAGCCGATTCAATGTCGCGCACCGCGTAACCTTCATCGCGCAAAATGGATTTGAGCGATAAGCGCATATTTTTCTCGTCATCCACGACGAGGACCGGTGGCAGGGCAACACTCATTTGCTGGGTCTCAATAAAGTTTTCGCCAAATTAGATTGGTTGCGGGGGTGGGATTTGAACCCACGGTCCCGCACCTGCGGGATTGTGAAACTGACGAGCACTCAAGTCCAGTGATTCGATAAAAACCCTCTCCGCCTTTTTGTCGCTTGAGTAATCCTTCGAGGATCGCGCCTGAGATAAAACCATTGGTTTGCTTTGCCAAGCCAACGTCCAAGGACCTTTGGCGCGAGTCC
>JALYXC010000010.1 GCA_030947315.1 Verrucomicrobiota bacterium
GCGGGCATCTGGCGATTTAAAAAATCGAGAATAAGTTGGCCGGTCGGTGTCGGCTTGACATCGCGCGGGCCAATCGGCGCGCTCGGATTGACAATAACAATAGGAAAATTTTTCGCGGCCAGTTCGCGCGCGATTTGTTCGGCCTGCCACTTGGAATGCTTGTAATGATTGCTCATTTGCGCGGCGGAAACCGGCGTCGCCTCATCGGTCGGAATTATTTTTCCGTTTATTTTTTTGGGCAAACCAATGCAACCAACAGTGCTCGTATAAACAATTCGCGAACAGCCCGCGGCGACGGCGGATTCGAGCACGTTGCGCGTGCCTTCCACATTGGCCGCATACATCGGCGCGTAATCGCGCAGCCACAAGTGATAACTGGCCGCGACGTGAAAACACCAATCGCAGCCGCGCATGGCATTTTGCAAGACTTCTCGATCCGAAACATCGCCGGAAATTTTTTCAAAATCGGCCTGAGCAAGTCCGCGCAAATCAGTTTTCGGCCGCAATAAAACTTTGACGCGATGACCGCGAAGGTTCAATTCATGAACAAGATTTGCGCCGATAAAACCAGAGGCGCCAGTCACAAAACAGTTCACAAAATTGCCTCATCCATAACGAAAAAAGTTGAAGGAATGAAATCGTGGAGCAAGAGCACAATCAAAAAAAACAATATTTTCGCAGTTTATATAAAAAATCTTTCGCGCCTGGAATAAAATTTATTCGACATTCGTGCTAAAAGTGAGTTACAAATTAGTATAATTATATGGCCAAAAAAAATAATCTGCGAAATAAATTAACGCACCAGGAACAGCGCGAACTTAATGTGGAAATTGAATTTATGGAAGGGATTGTTCGCCGCGCCCCGGAATATGTGGAAGCGTTGCAAATTCTGGGCGACGACTACACGCGCCGCGGCAGCATTGCCGAAGGGCTGAAAGTAGATCAACAATTAGCGCAGTTGCGGCCGGAGGATCCGCTGATTTGTTACAATCTGGCGTGCAGTTATTCGCTCGCAAAGAAATATGCGCTGGCCGTGGGGGCTTTGGAGCGAGCCTTCCAATTCGGTTATCGCAATTTTAAATGGATGGCCAAAGATCCCGATTTAAAAAATCTTCGTTCGAGTCCGCTTTACGAAACAATTCGCGCCAAACTGCGTGATCTCCAAAAAATGCGGCTTTAAATAAATTCTCCGCCCGACTTCGCGGAGCTTGAAAATCTAACCGGGGAATTTTATTTTTCATGGCAATGAATGTTACCGTTCGCGGCCGGACTCGCCATTATCGCACCGTTGCTTTTGACTCTGCAAAAAATTCCGTTTTGTTGATCGAGCAACGACTCTTGCCGCACGAATTCAAAATTATTGCCACGCGCAATTTTCAAGAAACGGCTCTGGCCGTCAAAGAAATGGTCGTGCGCGGCGCGGGGGCGATCGGCGCCACGGCGGCTTACGGATTGGCTCAAGGCGCAAAAATCTTTCGCGGAAACAATCTGGAAAAATTTTCTGCTCACCTTGAAACCGTTTATCAAACTTTAAAAAACGCGCGGCCCACCGCCGTGGATCCGGTCAACGCCATGAATGATGTTTTTCGCGCCATGAAAGCGGGCGCAACGGTTGAGGAAAAAAAGTCTCTCGCTCTGCTCGCTGCCGATAAATTTGCCAATGACGATGTAAAACATTGCCAGGAGATTGGCAGGCACGGCGCAAAATTAATTAAAAACCGAATGCGCGTTTTGACTCATTGCAATGCGGGCTGGCTGGCTTTTGTGGATGTCGGTTCCGCCAGTGCTCCCATGTTTGCCGCGCAAAATGCAGGAAAAAAATTTCACGTTTTTTGCGATGAAACCCGCCCGCGTTCGCAAGGCGCCACGCTGACCGCGTGGGAGTTGGCGCAACAAAAGATTTCGCACCAAATTATTTGCGACAACGCCGCCGGACATTTGATGCAGCGCGGTGAAATTGATTTGGTCATTGTCGGAAGCGACCGCACGCTGGGGCGCACCGGCGACGTTGCCAATAAAATCGGCACCTACACCAAAGCGGTTCTGGCCGCGCGCCATAAAATTCCTTTTTATGTGGCGATTCCTCTTTCAACCATTGACTGGAATTTAAAATCGGGTTTTGAAATTCCCATTGAAGAACGGGATGAAAACGAAGTGCTCGGCGCGTGGGGTGTGATCGAAAGTCCCAAGTCCAAAGTCTTAAGTCCAAAGTTGAGGAAGCGAGTTTATGTCTGTGTGGCGAATCCAAACAGCGGGGCCCGGAATCCTGGTTTCGATGTCACGCCCGCAGAATTGATCACCGGAATTATTACGCCAGAAGGAATTTTTAAGCCGGAAGAACTTTGGAAGAATCGGGACCGACTGGGATTTCGCGGAGGCGCATAAAACTTCACTTGCGCTGAGGCGGAAAATAATTATGCTGGTTTAGTGGAAGGCGGGGTAGCCAAGTGGTAAGGCGCGGCTCTGCAAAAGCTGTATGCGTCGGTTCAATTCCGACCCTCGCCTCCAACTCCAAGCTTCGCTTGGATAAGGAGTTACAAACTTCACAAACCAAAAGTGCCAGCAAAGTGCCAGCAAAAATGTCACTCGGAGAAACTTGATAAAACTCCGAAACAACTTGGGCACGACTTGCTGAAACGCAATTGGCTGTGCGTTTGGTGTAGCTGATACATCTGCGGCTCGATCTCGTTTGGCAGGCTTGAACCAGAAAGTTCGAGCCATGAAAAATAGATTCCGACTCTACCGACGAAGAAAAGGTGGCGTGTTCTACGTCCACGATTCCACGACGGGCAAACAAGAAAGTTTGGGCACTCGCGACCGTGCGGAGGCAACGACTCTTTTCCACTCCCGCAATGAATCCTTTCGCCAACCGCACTTAAATCTTCTCATCGCCAAGGCGTATCTTGCTGGAAGTGATTCGGGCGTTTCGACGCGGACGTGGCAAAACGCCCTTGATGCCAACATCGAAACTAAAAGCGGTTCAACCAAGGATCGCTGGCAGCGTGCGGCGAAGGACAAGGCGTTCGACCTGATTCGCCATCGCGTAATTCTTGAGACACAAGCCGAGCATCTGCTTGCCTGCCTCAAGGCCGGCAGGGTCAGCACGAATGTTCACCTGCGGAAGCTCCACAACTTCTGTCTTTCGATGAACTGGCTGCCGTGGCCGATTGTGCCGAAGCGCCTTTGGCCGGAAGTTCGCTTTCAGCCAAGACGCGCCATCACCGTCGAAGAACATCAACTCATCATTGAGCGGGAGAAAAACCCGGAGCGCCGCAACTTCTACGAACTGTGCTGGCATCTCGGCGGTTCGCAAAGCGACATCGCCAATCTTGCCGCCGAGGATATTGACTGGCCGAATCAGACGATTGCCTATGCCCGTCAAAAGACTGGCAGCCTCGCGATGATTCACTTCGGCCCGGACATTGAAGCGGTATTGCGGCGTCTGCCTGTCACCGGCGCGCTGTTCCCTTACCTGCGATCTGTTCGCTCTGGCGACCGCGCCACAGAGTTCAAACAACGGTGCGGCGGACTCGGTATCAAAGGCGTCACCCTCCATTCGTATCGTTACGCTTGGGCGGAACGGGCCAAGACGTGCGGCTACCCGGAACGATTTGCACAGGAGGCACTCGGCCATAACAGCAAGGCCGTGCATCGGGCTTACGCACGCAAGGCCAAGGTGCGGCTGCCGTCGCTGGAGAGTTACGAAAAGCAGGCGGTGGAAGGTCAAATCATCCAGTTGCCGCCGCTTTCGCCGGAGCGTGACCGGGCCCGTTTGGGGCAGACGGTCGGCTGAACGGCGCGCTGCCCCGCGTGCCACGACCACGAATCCGCTTGCGGCCGTTTCGCACGCGCCAGTAGTCGCAGATTGCGTCACAGGCGCGGGCGAGCCATTTCTCGTCGCGGCGAAGTTGCTCCAGCATTTCCGTGGCGAAGAATTTTGTGCCGTTGCGCGGGGGATGGCCGAGCGGCTTCAAAAGGCTGGCCGCAGAAAGAATTGGAATCTCGTGCGGTTCAAAACCGAGAAACCATGCCGTTTGAGTTGCGTCGAGTCGTGCGGGAACAATCTTCCAACCGAGAAACTCAGAATGTTGCGAAGTCACGTTCATACGCTTATGGCTGCTCGGCGCTTGGGCCGGGGCGAATGGGTTTTGGTCTGTTTTTCGGAATTCTTTTGCTCGTTTGTGTCAGGCGCATCCGCATCAACCTGGCTGGGTGCTTGGTTCTTGGTAAGGTCGAGCTTTTCCTCGATTTCACTCTGGCGACGAGTCAACTGCTGGTAACGCTCCTCGCGCTCGAAGTGCGCCCCGACTTTGGTTTCCAGCTCTTTCCCCCGCTTGGTGGCGTCGGCGATGTCGTATTCAAGTTTAGATACCCGCTCCTCAAAGCCTTGGACGTTCGCTTCCAGGGAACGGACTGTGCCGAGCGCCGTATCTGTTACTCGGGCGGCGTAGCTGTTCTTCCCGCGCACAATCATTTCCACTGTGTTGTTGAACCTGGGACGCAGAAACAAATCGAAACCCGCAAAGCGGCCAACGCGCAC
>JALYXC010000041.1 GCA_030947315.1 Verrucomicrobiota bacterium
TGTCCGGCCTGAGCGCAAGCAGGTTACTCTGCTCGCGCTAATGGACAGGCGGGACGCCTGTCCTACTCTAAGAAGACGTCGTTGGTTCCTTTGCGAAATAGTATATTTCTTCCCCAAGAATTTATGAGATAAGCTCCCGGCAAGTCTGACTTCAGTTCTTTTCTTTTCGGGGAAGACCGAAATAAAACGTGGCGCCTCGGTTCACTTCCGCTTCGACCCAAATAGTTCCCTTGTGGCGATAGATCAATCGTTGCGCCACACTGAGACCAACGCCGATACCTTCAAATTCTTTTTCGCTATGCAATCGTTGAAAGAGTTTAAATAATTTGCCGGCATAGTTCATATTGAATCCGACGCCGTTATCCTTGACATAATAAATATTTTTTTCCGGCTCCATTTTTGCGCCGACTTCAATAACGGCTTTAGGTTGTGGCCGCGTGAACTTGATAGCGTTTTCGAGAAGATATTTCCAAACTTGCTGGAGTAGATTCAAATCTCCGAAAATGGGCGGTAGTGGATGAATCTTAAATTCCATGGAACGATCAAGAGGCTTTAGTTCGTTAATTAAATTCTCGACCAGTTCCTGGAGGTTGACTTCCGAGTATCTCATTTGCTGCTGGCCTAATCGCGAGTAGGTCAATAGCCCATCCACAAAAGCGGTAATCTGCCGGGAACTGGAGATGATCACCTCAAGGTAACGCTTACCATCGGCCTCGAGTTGCGCGCCGCAATCTTCGCGCAAAATTTTAGTGAAACCTTCAATGGCGCGCAGCGGCGCTTTCAGATCGTGCGAAACGGAATAACTAAACGCTTCTAATTCCTGGTTGGCGCTTTCAAGCTGGGCCGTGCGTTGCTGAACGCGATGATCCAATTCCAGATTTAAACGTCGCAGTTGTTCGTCGGTTTTTTGTAGTTCCTCTTCAAAACGCTGACGCTCCTGAATTTCCTCACGCAAGGCCTGATTGCTGGCGAACAATTGTTCGGTGCGCTTTTGCACATTTTTTTCCAATTCACCGTGCGCTAAACGTAAATTTTCTTCTGCTTCTTTGCGGGCGCTGATGTCTTCAATCGTCCCGACATAACCAAGTTTTTTCCCATCGCTCGAGCGCAGCGCGACAGCGCGGCCGTGAACCCAGCAAATTTTTTTCTCGGGCGTCAATAACCGAAATTCATGGAAGAATTCATGTTTTTCCTGGGAACATTTTTCCCATTTGGCAGCGGCGGCCGCGCGATCTTCTGGATGAATCGCCTGAGTCCAGCCGTGATGGAGATGCTGAGCGAAAGTAAATCCGGTCATTTGTTGGCAGCGCGAATTGGTGTAAAGACAACGCCCTTCTTTGTCGGTTTGGAAAATACCAACCGGAGCGAAATCGATCAGCAGTCGAAAAGGTTGTTCGCTTTCTAAAATTGTTTTTTCGAATTGATTCATCAAGAATTTTCTTCGCTCTCACGATTGGTTATTGGTCATCTCCTGCTTCTATTTCTGAAAGAGGTCGAGGCAATTCGATCCAAAAACGGCTGCCGCGGCCGAGTTTGGATTCGACGCCGACCCGGCCATTCATTCGCTCGATTCCCTTGCGCACGATGGCCAGACCCATTCCAGTCCCTGGATACGCTTCTCCGCCGTGCAATCGCTCGAAAATTTTAAAAACGCGCTCAAGATGTTCGGCCTCAATTCCGATGCCATTATCTTCGATCCATAATCGAACCGCGCCCGGTTTTTCTTCGCAACGAATACGAATGCGCGGACGCACGTTGGGCGCGATAAACTTCAGCGCATTGCTAATGAGATTAATCAGAATTTGTTCCAGCGTAACGCGGTGAGCAACAATTCCCGCGCAAGAACCTTTGACAGAAATCTGCGCCTTTTTGGTTTTAATTTCATCAGCTAAAACGCCCAATGCATTTTCCACCAGACTTTGCAACTGGATCGGCTCAAATTTTAAATCGGTTCGGCTCAATTGACTGTAGGCCAAAAGATCTTGAATCAACGCGTCCATCCGCACGGAAGATTTGACAATGCGACAGAGAAAATCCCGACCGGTCTCATCAAACTCTTCGCTGTATTCTTCCATAAGCGCATTGGAAAAACCTTGCATGGAGCGCAGCGGCGCGCGCAAATCATGAGCCACCGTGTAGGTGAAAGTTTCCATTTGATCGGTGCTATCCTTCAAGTCAGCGGTGCGTTGTTGAACCCGTATTTCCAATTCGGCATTGAGTCTTTGAATGGCTTCCTGCGCCGCCTGCCGCTCGCTGATGTCAGC
>JALYXC010000287.1 GCA_030947315.1 Verrucomicrobiota bacterium
CATCAAACGTGGGGCTTGATGATATTGTTTTAGCCAATTGTGCATGGGGAGCTAAAACGGTCAAAGCCTCTTCTCCTTCAACTGCTAAAAAGGTGCGGCTTATTTCGGGCCGCAATTCACTTATTTATTCTTTTGGAGCGAAAGACGTAAAGACAGTTCCGACGGCGGAACTTGGAAAACAAATCCTCTCAATTTACAACAATCGCGTTTGGTCGGTTCGCGCAAAGTATGAACATTTGCGAACCATTGTTTTGGTTAAATCAGAGGACTTGCTGGAGGTTGCGGTTTTTGAATTTGAAACGGTTGCTTACGACGAAAAAGAATTTACTTGGACGTGGAATAAAAACGAAAATTTGCAAGGCTGCAACAAAGATGGAACGCATTGTTTCACTTGGCAACCGCATGGTGCGCAGTTCACAATAATTGAAAATGTTCCTACGGATCGTGTCGCGATTCGCATAAAACAACCAAAGCCGCTTCCGCCCAACTTTGTTCTTGAGCAAGTCGGCTTTGATAAATCCTGGATTCACGTTATCTAAAGACATGGATACATTCAGCCAACGCGAACGCTCGCGGATTATGGCTAGTGTTCGGTCAACAGGTAACAAGTCCACGGAGTTAAAGCTGATTGGTATTCTCAGGCGAGAGCATCTAAAGGGATGGCGCAGAAAGTACAACCTGAGCGGTAAGCCTGATTTAGTTTATCCCCGACAAAAGCTCGTTATATTTATTGACGGTTGTTTCTGGCACGGTTGTCAAAAATGTTATCGCCGTCCTAATTCCCGCCAAGAGTATTGGGACGCAAAAGTTAAAAGGAATACTGTGAGAGACGCGAAAGTTTCGCGAACTTTAAAAAGCAATGGCTGGAAAGTATTTCGAGTTTGGGAACACGATTTGAAAATCTCTCCTGGAAAATTAATTTTCAAACTTAAAAAACTTTTAGGGGAACGCGAAAGAAAAACGCGAATTAAAATAAACTACTTTCAAATTAAAAGACTGCCGAACCCCGACGTTGATTGACAGGCGGTCGCTGAATCTTTAGGATCAAAAACAAAAGGAAAGGAACATGATGCAAACAAAAGTAAAAACTATTCCCGAAGGATTTCACTCGATAACTCCGTATCTGATTATTCGCGGCGCAGCGCAGGCCATTGAGTTTTACAAAAAAGCGTTCGGCGCGCAGGAACGCTACTCGATCCCGATGCCAGGCGGAAAAATCGGTCACGCCGAAATTCAAATTGGCGATTCCATTTTAATGCTGGGCGATGAAAATACGGAGTGCGGACAATTCTCGCCCCAACATCTCAAGGGCACGGCGGTGGGAATTATGCTTTACGTCGAAAATGTGGATCAGGTTTTTGAGCAGGCGGTTCAAGCTGGCGCCAAATCGCTCATGCCGGTGGCCGATATGTTTTGGGGCGATCGTTATGGCAAAGTGCAGGATCCTTTCGGTCATCAATGGTCCATCGCCACTCATCAGCGCGATCTTTCGCCGGAAGAAATAAAAAAAGGCGCGGAGGAATTCATGGGATCCAAGCCGTGAGGAATAATCAAATAAAATCGGGTGATTAAAACCGCGTTGTTATTTGCTGGCCAGGGCGCGCAAAGTGTCGGGATGGGAAAAGATTTTTACGAACAATTTCCCGCGGCAAAAAAATGGGCGGAAAAAGCAAATCAAACTCTCGGCTACGATTTAGCCTCAATTTGTTTTCATGGTCCCGAAACAGAATTAATTAAAACAGAAAATGCCCAGCCAGGAATTTTTCTGATGAGTTGGATTCCATGGCAATTGCTCAAAGAAAAAATTCCTGACTTAAATTTCGAGGCGGCGGCCGGGCTATCGCTCGGCGAATTTACGGCGCTCGCCGCGACGGGCGCATTGAGTTTTGAAGAAGGTTTGCGTGTCGTGCGAGAACGCGGTCGTTTTATGCAGGAAGCCTGCGAAGCCACGCGAGGCAGCATGGCGGCCATTATCGGTTTGGATGAAAATTCGACACGCGAAATTTGCACGACCGCGGAAGTTGAACTGGCTAATTTAAATTGTCCCGGCCAACTGGTTATTTCGGGCGAAGCCGAAAAAATTACGCGTGCGTGCGAATTGGCAAAAGCCAAAGGCGCTAAACGCGCGTTGCCATTGCCGGTTGCCGGCGCGTATCACTCCAGATTGATGGCGAGCGCGCAGCCGAAATTGAAAAATATTTTAGCGCAGACGAATTTTCAACCGCCAAAAATTCCGGTAATTTCAAATGTCACCGCGCAGCCGCATGGTTCTCTTGACGAGACGCGAGAAAAACTTATTGAGCAAGTGACTGCATCGGTGCGTTGGGAACAATCCATGCGCTATTTGTTGGCGGAAGGTTTCACACGCTTTATCGAGCTTGGACCCGGCACGGCTTTGAGCGGTTTTATGAAACGCATTGATAAAAATGCGCAGATGCTGAACGTGGCAGATGTCGCGAGTTTGGAAAACACCCTCAAAACATTGGCAGCATAAAACAGCCGATTCAGGAAAAATTCTGTCATTATAACGCCTCTCATAAATATTTTTAACAGAGATAAACAGGATGGACAGGATTGAACCCAACCGGTTGTTTTTCTGTAAAATTATCCTGTTCATCCTGTTCATCACTGTTCAATTTGGGTCGGGTTCCTATTGATGAGATGAATTCTATTATTCTCTCGAAAATTGTTGTCGAATTTATGAGTCAACTTGCTAACCAGATTGCGGTCATTACGGGAGCCGGTCGTGGAATTGGCCGCGCGATTGCTTTGAAGTTTGCACAGGAAGGCGCAGAAGTCGTTTGCGTTTCGCGCACGGCGGAAAATTCCGAAAAAGTTGCCCACGAAATTCGCGCGCTCGGACGCCAGGCGCGGAC
>JALYXC010000075.1 GCA_030947315.1 Verrucomicrobiota bacterium
CGTCCCACGGTCGAATCGCCGTTCCCGCGCCAAAAACATCCGCGCCGCGTCCGCGAAAGGTGTGCCAATAAACGACGGAAAAACGTAAATGATCGCGCATCGTTTTGCCTTCAACCCGTTCGTCGGCGTTATAATGTTTGAAGGCCAGCGGGTTTTTTGAGCGCGGCCCTTCAAATTTAATTTTGGTAATTTTCGGAAATGCGGTTGGCATAATTATTTTGGAAATGGATTTTTAAACGATCGCGCCCGGCATTTCTATTTTTTTCTCGCACGATTCTTTTCCTTTTTGCATTCTCGTTTCATGGAAATCCATCCTGTGCAAACTTCTTTTTTAAGTGTTGGCGACTGGCTGATTATTTCAATTTATTTGCTCGGAATTATTGCGCTCGGTTTTTGGTTCGGTCGCGACCAAAAAAATACGCGCGATTATTTTCTCGGCAGCAAAGATATTCCCTGGTGGGGAATCGGCCTTTCCATCGTCGCGGCGGAAACCAGCGCGCTTACGATCATTGGCGTTCCGGCGATGGCTTACGGCGGGAATCTTGCTTTTATTCAACTGATCATTGGTTACGTCATTGCTCGAATCATTCTGGCGGTCGTCATGGTGCCGCATTATTTCAAAGGCGAAATTTATTCTCCTTACCAATTGTTTGCCAATGCTTTTGGCCATTCCGCGCGGCAAACGGCCGGCGGTTTTTTTCTCATCAGCGAAACGCTCGCCGCGGGCGTTCGTGTTTATGTCGCTTGCATTCCGATTCAATTAATGTTGGGCATTAACGTTTTGCCGGCGATTATTTTGTTTGTCGTTTTGTCGTTGCTTTATACTTATGTCGGCGGCGTCAAAGCCGTGATTTGGACTGATGCGGCGCAATTCGGCTTGTTCGTTTTGGGCGGATTGTTCACGATTTTTTATATTCCTCACCTTTTTGCCGGCGGTTTTGCGGAAGTTTTCAAAACGGCGGCGGCGGCCCATAAATTGCATTGGCTGAATACAAATTTTTCACCAGCGACTCATGTTTGGCTTGGTTGGAAATCTTTGCTGCAAGATCCCATCAATCTCTGGATGGGCGTTATTGGTGGCACGTTTATGGTGATGTCCTCGCATGGCGCCGAACAATTGATCGTGCAACGCGTGCTCGCCTGCAAAACCGTGGCTGACGGCCGCAAAGCGTTGACTCTCAGCGCGATCGTCATTTTCCCGCTCTTTTTAATTTTTTTATTCACCGGAATGATGCTGTGGGTTTATTATCAAAAATTCCCCATGGCCATTCCGCTGCCGGAACCTCGCCCCGGTTCCGGAATCAAAGCGAACGATTTTATTTATCCGATTTTTATGCTGTCGGGCGTGCCCCATCTTTTGAAAGGTTGTTTAATTGTCGCCATTCTTTCCGCAGCGATGTCGTCGGTCAGTTCTGCGCTGACGTCGCTCGCTTCCGTTTCCACAATGGATTTCGTTAAAAAAATCCTGCCGAATCGCTCCGAAAAATTCTTTCTTCAGTTCAGTAAAATTTCAACCGTCTTTTGGGCGGCGGCTCTTATCTTTGTCGCTTATCTAAGTCGGCAGGTGGATTTCGTTTTGGACATCGCTTTCAAACTGCGCGGCCTGACCAGCGGCGCGTTGCTCGGCGGATTGCTCCTGGCGGTTTTTTGGAAAAAAGGTCGCGCGCTGCCGGTGATTGCGGGGATGATTTGCTCGCTGGTTGTGATGACTTATCTGAGTCCGCTCGTGCAAAAAATTGATGTTTTGCCCGACTCCCTTCGACTCGGTGTGCAGCTTGCTTTTCCATGGTACACGTTGGTTGGAACGGTTATTACGCTGGTTGTGGCTGTGACTTTAAATTTATTTTTTAAACCGAAAATTTTTTCTGATTCAACCAGTGAGGATAGCGCGGTCGTCCCTTAATTTATTTCGTAAAAAATTGCCGCTGTTTTTCGCTGATCGGCGCGCCGAGTTTTTCCAACACCTGCAGCATATCTTCCCAGACTTTTCTTTTTTCGCTCAGCGCCTGATTGCGCAATAAATAAGCGGGATGATAGGTGGGCATGACGGGAATATTCTGGAAGATTTGAAACTGTCCGCGCAGTCTGGAAATGCCCGCTGTTTTGCCGAACAATCCTTCCAGCGCCACCGCGCCCAACGCCACGATCACTTTGGGTTGGATCAATTTAATTTGTTCCAACAAATACGGCTGGCACGTTTTCATTTCGTCCGTGGTCGGTTTGCGATTTCCGGCCGATTGCCCCGGCGTGTCCGGTCGGCATTTTAAAATGTTCGCGATATAAACCGTCGCGCGCGCGAAACCCATCGTTTGAATCATGCGCGTCAATAATTGCCCGGCTTTCCCGACGAAGGGTTCGCCCTGTTCATCTTCCTCGGCGCCGGGCGCTTCGCCCACAAACATCAACGGCGAATTAATATCGCCAATGCCGAACACCACATTTTTGCGCGTGGCGGCCAGATGCGGACATCGGACACAAACCATCGCGCGCTCGCGTAATTCTTTCATGGCCGTTTCTTTGGCGGCGTGATCAGCAAATGGCGCGGACAAGTTTGGCGGTGGAAAAGCAGGAACTAACTCTCGCGTCGTTTCCTCGACGGAAAATAATTTTACGGCGGGTGGCGATTCATTTTTTGTCGGCGCGGAATAAAATTGTTTCTTTGGTTGTCGCAACGCGGTCAATGTTTCATTTTGGACCATTAAAAATCGCGCGCCTTGCGCTTTGAGATTTTCCAGATGCTCGATGGAAGCCTGCAAAAGTTGATCATAATGATTCGGCACAGGTGAAGGGTGAATCGGGGCGCATTGGGAAGCACGAGAATGTTATTGGTTTTTATTCACGGGAAGTTCACAAACGGGGACTTCCTGGCTTTTTTGGCGGCAAAATTAATTGAAACTTTTTCTTGCTTTTTCCCGGTGATGTCGCATTATTCTAAAATCTCAAAACTTAATCTTTTAATCGTATGAAAAAAATCTTATTCGCCACTTCTCTTTTTGCGCTGTTGAGTTTCGGTTTAGCTGTCCAAGGCGCGCCTGTTTTTACCGAAACTTTTAGCTATCCTGATGGTCCTCTGCTCGGACAGGGGGTGCCGCCGTGGACGATCACCGGCACGAACGCCATCAATCCTTTACAAGTTTCGGCAGGCATGCTTTCAATCACCAACACTGGTCAGGATGCTTTTCGAGCCTTCAATACGCCGATTACGCCGGTTGATGGAACTAGTTTTTATTATGGTTTAACGCTCAATCTTTCGGCGGCTCAAGCGACAGGGGATTATTTCGTGCATACTACTCCATCACTGGGTAATACATCGAGTTTTTATAATCGTCTTTTTGCTCAATCCTCAGGTGCAGGCTATGTCCTCGGTTATCTGGAAACGTCGGGTGCTGGTGGCGCAGTTACTTACGGCACAACCGTTTTGGCTTTCGGCACTCCGTATAATGTGACAGTAGCATATGACTTCGTCGCTGGACCTCTTAACGATACTGCGAGAGTCTATGTCAACCCCACCAGCACAAATGAGTTCGCCAACACGCCCTATCTCTCCGATACATGGACCACTATTACTGCAGAGGCGACCAATTACGCGGCTTTTAATATTCGTCAAGGATCAGCTACCGCTGCTCCCACTCTTACTGTTGATAACATTAATGTCAGCACTGTCTTTGGGGATGTCGCTCAAGTCGCTCCCGTTCCTGAACCGTCCACATTCGCTTTGATCGGGCTGGGCAGTTTGGTCGTTTTATTTCGTCGCCGCTTGCAGTCCTGAATCAAACTAATTTCTTAAAACGATAAAGGAGCAGTTTTTACTGCTCCTTTTTTTCTTTTTTCGCTCCGATTTAACTCAAGCGCATGGGCATGACGACGTAAAGAAACGGCCCGTTAATTTTGAAAACGCCCGGACTGAGTTCATCAATTAATTCAATAAAAACTTCGTCCTCGCTCAAAGCATTGAGCGGCTCGATCAAATAGCCGGGATTAAAAGCAATCGGCAAATCTTTGCCTT
>JALYXC010000118.1 GCA_030947315.1 Verrucomicrobiota bacterium
ATAGGTTTGTGGCAACGCAAGCGCGTTGGGCTAATTTGGTTTTGGCTCATCCGCCGCGCCGTCAACAACTCAATCAATTAACAAAACAGGTACGAAATCTGCTTAACCCCACAAGATGACTGATAAAGAAATAGATGCCCGGCTCGTCGAGCGGTTTTTAACAGCGCAATCCAGCGCGGGCCGTTTTCGCATGAACTCGTACGTGCGCTGGAAACGTGTTTCCTGGAAATGGATTGTTTCCGGCGCCTTTTTTGTCAAACGCGCTTTTGACATTGTCGGCAGCGTGATTCTGATTTTATTGCTCGCGCCGCTTTTTTTCATGATTGCTTTGCTGATCAAAATTGAAGATGGCGGGGCGATTGTTTTCCGGCAAACTCGCGTGGGCCGTTTCGGTCACACCTTTAAAATGTATAAATTTCGTTCCATGTGTGTAAATGCCGAAGAGCGGATGAAAGAATTGCTTGCCAAAAACCGGCATCTGGAAGGCGTCACGTTCAAAATGAAAGATGACCCGCGCATCACAAAAATTGGCAAATGGATGCGCAAACTTTCTTTCGATGAACTCCCGCAATTTTTCAATGTTTTAAAAGGCGAGATGTCGCTGGTGGGGCCGCGCCCGCCGCTCCCGCGCGAAGTAGCGCTTTACACCGCGGCCGATCGACGGCGACTGGCGGTGACGCCTGGCATTACGTGTCTTTGGCAAATCGGCGGCCGCAGTGAAATTGATTTTTCCGGCCAGGTGCAATTGGATGTTCGTTACATCGAAAGCCAAAGTTTCTGGGGCGATCTTAAAATTTTATGCAAAACTGTTCCGGCGGTTTTATTCAGCAAAGGAGCTTATTAAATGAAAGCTTTGCTGATTTGTCCCGCGGAAAAAACCGCAGTGCGCTTTCTGGCTGAAGCCGCGCCCCTTTCCAATCTGTCTTTTTTTGGAAAACCGTTCATTCACTACTGGATGGAACACCTGGCTGTTTTGGGCGCGAAGGAAATCCGCGTTCTTGCCACCGATAGGCCCGAACAAGTTCGCGCATTGGTCGGCGACGGTTCGCGCTGGGGAGTGCGGGTGGAAGTAATCCCTGAATTGCGTGAACTAAAATCCGAGGAAGCGCGCGCCAAATATAAACGGACCGACACGACCGGCTGGCTGGAAGAGCCGAACGATACTGTTGTTCTGGATCATTTGCCTTTTCTTCCGCAACAGAAATTATTCGAAAGCCACGCCGGATTTTTCCAAGCCTTGCAGAATTTTTTCCCACGCGCCGCCACGCAGGATCGAATTGGCTTGCGGGAAATTGCGCCGGGCATTTGGGCTGGATTGCGCACACGGATTTCTCCTTCCGCAAAACTGCAGGCGCCATGCTGGCTGGGCGATCATGTCTCCGTCGGCGCCAATGCGGTGATTGGTCCGCTGGCCATTTTGGAAAATCAAGTGGTGATTGAACCTGAAGCCATCGTCACGCAAAGCTTGATTGGTTCAGAAACTTTTATCGGACGCTTGACCACGATTAACCAATCACTGGCCATTGGAAATATTTTGATCAATTGGGCCAATAATTCTTCCATCAAAATTCCCGATGCTTTTTTAATGTCGCCTCTTAAAAAACCGGAAGCGCGTTTGCGCCCGGTCAGCGCGTTGGCGCGAGCGGCCGCTTTACTGGGAATGATGGCCACTTTTCCACTGGTTTATTTCTGGGTAATGTATTCTTATTTTCGGGGACGACGCCGAGTGCAAAAACGGACCGCTTTGCAGCCGCAAACCGGTCGCACGATCACCTACTACGAATTTTGTCATGGCCATAATTATTGGAAACGCTGGCCGCAACTTTGGAATATTGTCAAAGGGGAATTTGCCTGGGTGGGTAATCGTCCCTTGACGCCGCTGGACGCGGAAGAATTGTGCAATGATTTTGAACGGCTCTGGCTGGCGGCGCCGATCGGTTTAATTTCGCAAGCTGATGCGGTCGGTTGTCAGGAACGCTTTTCGGATGAGGCTCGCGCGCACGCCAGTTTTTACGCCGTTCAATCGAGCCGGCGTCAGGATGCGCAGATTTTGTTCCGCGTTTTTCGGAATTGCACAAAATTAAATTTCCCCTCCGAAAAACTTCTGGCGAAACCTAAAATTCTGTCTATTAGCCGGCCAACGATTCCATAAATGAGGCAGCGATGGCGGTTTTAAAAGAGAGCGGCTTAACCTCCGAAAATTAAAATCCGCTCTCTGACGAACCGGAAGGTTTTTTATTTTTTACGGATTTTCATTTATCCTGATTTCTAAAATTAATTTCGTTTTCTTTCCACTCACGGTTGGTTGAATAAAATCATTTGAATGCGGCCGAGATCATTTACTAATTTAAATTATGAAATTCCAAAATGACGGCGAAACTCTTAAAATCAGCGGCCTCAAAGAATTAGGGGCCGCTCAAGCCAATTCTTTTCGCGACCAAGCGCGCGCGGCTCTTACCGATCTTCACCGCGACATTGAAATTGATTTATCTCAAACCAGTTTCCTCGATAGCTGCGGCTTGGGCGCGCTGATTTCTTTGCACAAAACCATTTGCGGCCGCAACGGCATGGTGCGTTTGATCAATCCTACTCCACCCGTGCAGCAAATTCTGGAACTGACTCGGATGCATCGCATTTTTGAAATCGCGCAACGATAGATCATGCGCGTTCCTCTCCAACGCGAGTCGCCCTGGCAATTGCAGTTCTCGCTCAACTGCGAACTTGATGCGGTGCGTCCCATGACCGAATCGGTGCGCGAATTTTTGGCCAAAGAAGGCGCGTCGGACGAAGAGTTAATGGCCTGCGAATTGAGTCTCGCTGAAGCGTGTAACAATGCCGTTCGTTACGTGACAGAAGCGGGCCGGACGTTGCCCGTCGAGGTTGAAATCAATTTGGACGAATCGAAAATCGAATTAAAAATTCAGGATCACACCTGCGGTTTTGAACTGCCCGAACAAGTAATTCTCCCCAGCGACGAAAGTGAAAGCGGTCGGGGATTATTTCTGATGAAATCGCTCATGGATGAAGTTCATTATTTCAGAGGGCACGGCCAAAATGAAATGATCCTCCACAAACGCCGGTCCGCTTCCCGTTTTTCGCCGGTTCCACCCGCAGATATTTCGGAAAAAAAATCCACGGAAATTTCCGTCGCGGAATATCAAAAAAAATTAGCCGAAAACGAACAGATCATTCACGATTTATCTGAAGAACTCAATTCTTGCTACGAAAGTCTCGCCGCCATTTTCCGCTGGGGCGCCGAAATGGGCAAAACCGAAAATCTCGAAAAAGTTTCGCGCACCTTTTGCCAGGACTTGTTGCAAATCATCGGCGCGGATTGGTTTGTCCTGCGCATCGCTTTGGAAAATGAATCGCGCCTGATGGTCTTTACCTCGTCCGAACCTAAAGTGGAATTGGATTCGCTCATACTGCAAAGGGAGTTGATCCATTTTTCTGTCGAAACCAAAGCAGCTTTGACCCGACAAGATGTTTGGTTCGGACACGAAAATCCTTTGCCGACTGGCGATCCTTTATTCGCCTTCCAAGCTGGTTCCAGCGGTTTGGTGCATCCCTGTTTTTTTGCTGGAACGCTCGTTGGCACTTTGACTGTCGGCAAAGTGGCTGGGCGCCGTCCTTTTACTTCCGGCCAGAGCAACATCATTCATACTTTCGCCGATTTTTTGGCCATTCAAATTATCAACTCGCGTCTGCGTGAAGATCATGTCGGCCATCGCCTCGTTTCCCATGAGTTGCATATCGCTAAAAATATTCAACGAGCGCTTTTGCCCAAAACATTGCCGCGCCTGGCTGGATTTGAATTGGCCGGTTATTGTGAAAGCGCGCGACAAGTCGGCGGCGATTTTTTTGATGCGTTGCAAGT
>JALYXC010000123.1 GCA_030947315.1 Verrucomicrobiota bacterium
GCGCGAACAGGGTTTGTATCGTGAATTGCGCCGCGTGGATTCGCCCCAGTCGCCCCGTCTTCAAATCTGCGGCGAAATTTTTTTGAATTTTTCTTCCAACGATTATCTTGGCCTGGCCAATCATCCATTGCTCAAAGAAGTTGCGATTAAAGCGGTTGAAAAATTTGGCGTTGGCTCCGGCGCGTCCCGTTTGATTTGCGGCGCGCTCGCTCCGCATTTTGAACTGGAAGAAGCGCTCGCTGATTTTAAAAAAATGGAAGCCGCCCTAAGTTTTTCCAGCGGCTACGCTGCGGCCATTGGAACAATTTGCGCGCTCCTCAGAAAAAAAAATGTCATTATTCTCGATAAATTAGTTCATGCTTCCATCGTGGATGCCGCGCGACTTTCCGGCGCAAAAATTCGAATTTTCGCGCACAACGATTTAAATGATTTGGAAAAAATTTTACGCTGGGCCGACAAACTTAATCCGCGCCACGGCACTCGAAATTCCCGCGCGCTCGTTGTGACTGAGTCCATTTTTTCCATGGACGGCGATTTTGCGCCGCTCCGCGAAATCGTTGAATTAAAAAATAAATACGGCGCGTGGCTGATGATTGACGAAGCGCACGCCACTGGACTTTATGGAAAGAATCGGCGCGGCCTGGCGGAAGAATTTGGCCTATCGGATCAGGTTGAAATTCAAATGGGAACTTTGGGAAAAGCAGTTGGCGCGGCCGGCGGCTACATTGGCGGCTCGCGGCTGTTGATTGATTTTTTGATCAATCGCGCCCGCAGTTTTATTTTTTCCACCGCGCCCGTTCCAGCGGCCTCCGCGGCGGCCTGTGCTGGAATAAAATTAATTCAATCAGCCGAAGGCGAAGCACGGCAAAAAACACTTTGGCAACGAGTCACGGATCTTCACTCAAAACTCAAAGTCACAAATTCAAAACGACTTTCCGCCATTGTCCCTATTATGATTGGCCAGGAAACTGAAGCGGTGGAAATGGCCCTTGCTTTGCGCGAAAAGAAAATTTTCATTCCCGCGATTCGTTATCCAACCGTCGGGCGCGGTCAGGCGCGATTGCGTTTAACGATGAGCGCGGCGCATAGCAGTGAAGACGTGAAAAAATTGCTGGCCGCTTTGTCAGATCTAAATCTGAAATTTAAAATTAAAAATGAACCCGCTGGCCCAACTTGATCATAAATATATCTGGCATCCCTTTACGCAAATGAAGGACTGGCTAAAACGCGAGCCGATTCTCATTACATCTGGTAAAGGCGCGGTTCTACGCGATGTTCATGGCCAGGAATATCTCGATGCGAATTCTTCCATTTGGACAAATCTGCACGGCCATGCGCATCCAAAAATAAATTCTGCGATCCAAAGGCAATTAAAAAAAATTTCGCATTCTTCCGCCCTCGGCTGCGCCAATGAGCCGGCGAGTTTATTGGCGGAAAAATTAGTGAAAGTCGCAAACCCGGCGAACCTCACAAACGGGCCGGCGTCAGCTTTGAACAAAGTTTTTTTTTCGGACGATGGCTCAACGGCGATGGAAGTGGCCTTGAAACTCGCTTATGAATTTGCGCGCCGCTCGGGCCAAAGTAAAAATCCAAAATTTCTTTCGCTCCACAATGCTTATCATGGAGACACGATTGGCGCAGTTTCGCTCGGCCATATTGATTTATTTAACAAATCCTGGACCGGATTGCGTTTTAAAACGGATAAAGCTTTTGCGCCCTACTGTTATCGTTGTCCTTTTAACCGCGCCAAACCGCAACGGGCCGATGCGCGCACCTATCGGAAATGCAGTTGGGAATGTGTCGGCCAAGTGGAGCAAAAATTTTCCAAACAAAAGAAAAAAGGAAATCCTTATGCGGCGTTTGTGGTGGAACCTTTGATGCAAGGCGCGGCCGGAATGATTCCGCAACCGTCCAGTTGGCTGCACCGCGTCAACGAAATTGTGCGTGGCAACGGAGCGCAGTTAATTGCCGATGAAGTCATGACAGGATTCGGAAGAACTGGTTTGGAGCAATCAGCGTTCAGCGTTCAGCATTCAGAAAAAGCTGAACTCAAAACTCAAAACTCGAAACTCCAGACTTTATTCGCTTGTCATCACGAAAATGTGCAGCCTGATTTTTTAGCCGTGGCCAAAGGGTTGACCGGCGGTTATTTGCCCATGGCCGCAACGCTCACGACGCAAAAAGTTTTTGATGCATTCCTCGGTGAATACGACGAGTTTAAAACTTTTTTTCATGGGCATAGTTTCACCGGAAATCAGCTCGGGGCAGCGGCGGCAGGGGCGAGTTTGGATTTGTTGACATCTCAACAATCTATTCGCTCGCGTCAAACGCTGGAACAAATTCTGCGTGAGGAATTAAAAGATTTATGGCGTTTCCCAAATGTCGGCGACATTCGCCAGGTCGGTTTGGTCGTGGGAATTGAATTGGTGAAAAACTGGAAAACCCGCGAACCCTTTGCGTTGGAAGAGCGTGTGGGAATGCGTGTGTGCGAAACGATGGCGCAGTTCGGCGTTTTAACCCGACCCATCGGAAATGTAATCGTTTTGATGCCGCCCTATTGCGCGACAAAAGTTCAGACGCAGACCATGGTTCGCGTTTTGGGAAAAGCGCTCGTTAAAGAATTAAAAGCTATTTTATAAGCCGGGTCGGGGAGCGCGCGCGGCTCGCGTGCGGCGCGAATCGGCTCGATTCGCGCGAACCGGGCAACGGATATAAATCCAATCGGCGAAAGAAAATTTCCGCGCCTTCCGATTGCACCAGAATTTTTCCCATTTGAGGAATCGCATTTGTTCCCGTCAAGGTTGTGTGACCATTGACTCGATATTCAATTTTGTAGCCCTCGCATAAAATTTCCAGCAGGTTCCATTGGCCGGTCGGACTTTCAATTTCGTTCGGGCCGCGAAAACCTTTTTCATCTTTCCAGGGATTTCTTCCGGGGCGATCGAATCGGTCCGTGCGCGGGCCTTTGGTCACGCCATCAACGGTTAATTTTGCGCCGCTCACCACCAGAATATCGCCCGTGCCGCCTTCGATAATTTGCGCCTCGAGGCAAGTCGGCCAAATCCAGGAAGCCGTCGGCTTGGGATCAGTTCCGACACAATGCACTAAAACGCCGCTGTCACACGCATTCGTTTCGCGGGGCGGGCAGGTTTTTTCGCCCCATTTATATTCGGCCACCAATTTGTAATTGGCAAAATTGGTTTGGCGCGTGGCCAGATAGCCATAGTGCTCGCCGCTAATATGGAGGATGTTTTTTTCCCAGCTAAAAACTTTATCGGGATCTTTGTTCACGCCGAAACCTTGCACATAGGAATAAAAATTTCCCGGTTTTAAAAGATGAATGACTTTTTTATCGCCGTCCTTTTTTGGAGAAACACAAGCCGTGCTAAAAATTAAACCCGCTGCGACAAAAATGGCCCATTGAAAAAGTAATTGCATAAACCGATTTAAAAACTCGAAAAATAATTCGGCAAGTAAAATTCGTGTTCATTCGAGTTTATTGCTGCTTAAATTTCCATTGTGATTCGTAATATTATTTTTGATTGGTCCGGCACGTTGGTGGATGATTTGCCGGCGGTGTTTGCCGCCACCAATTTTGTTTTTGGCCAATGCGGCCTGGAAACATTGACGCTCGATAAATTCCGCGCGGAATTTTGTTTGCCTTTTAAAAATTTTTACGACCGCTATCTTCCCGATATTCCAATGGCGCAATTGGAAAGTTGGTTTCATGGCCATTTTAAATCCGCGCAGGACCAGGTAATTGAACTGCCGCACGCGCGCGACTTTTTGGAGTTTTGCCGCGCTAAAAAACTTCGGACTTTTCTTCTCAGCACGGTGCATCGCGACCATTTCGCCGCGCAAATGGCAGTGACCGATTTCGGAAAATTTATTGATAAGCCATACGTGGAAATTTTGGATAAACGCGAAAAAATTCTGGAAATTCTTTCCGAAAATCAGCTCAATCCGCAGGAAACGCTTTTCATTGGCGACATGCAGCACGACATCGAAACGGCCAAACATGGCGGCGTTTTTGCGTGCGCGGTTTTGACCGGCTATAATCGGCTGGAACAATTGCGCGCCAGCGAACCGGATTTAATTGTCGAGCATCTCGGCGAGTTGCGGGAAATTCTGGAGCAAAACAATTTCGAAATTATTCATCGCCAAGTCGGAAAGAGATGAATCAGCCCGCGCGTTTTTTGTGAAAAAAATAAATCACAAGGTGAAACCTGAATTTTAATCTGTCCGATGACCGAAAACATTTTTCGATATTTGCATCGCGTCACTTACGCCGAATGCACGGTGGGCAATCATATTTATTATTCGCGTTATTTGGATTTGCTGGAAGCGGCGCGCGGAGATTTTTTTCGGAAAATTGAAATGCCCCTTTTAAAATTGCAGGAGCAAGAAATGATTTGTCCGGTCGTGGAAGCTCATATGCGCTACAAAGCTCCCGCGCGCTACGATGATTTGTTGACGATTGAACTGTGGCTGACGGAACTCGGTCCGGTGCGGCTGAATTTTGCGTATCGTATTCTTAATCAGGAAAATAAAATTCTGCTCGATGCGGAGACGTGGCATGTCTGGACGGGCATGAATGGAAAACCAAAACGCGCGCCGGAAATATTGATTGCAAAAATAAAATCGGCAGATGAAAAAAAAGACAAGCCACAGATGAACACGGATGAAACAATCAGGCTCGCTGCCGATAAAGTTTCGCGTCCACGGTTTGGATCATCGCCTCAGCATTGAGATTGCCGCCTAGAAACTGATTTATTTTTTCCACGAGCGGCGCGGGATTAGCCACGAGTTCGTTGTAATTCACCGGCAGAACAGAAAATTCCGGCTGTTCTATAAGCCAGTTTTCGACTTGCGCGAGTTGGGAAAGAAATAGTTGGCCGAGTTGTTGATCGGTTAAATTTGCGCCGCGTTTGTTTTGTCGCTGAAGCATGGCGCGTTGCGAAGCGGTCACTTCCGCTATTTTGCGTTTCATCAACAAAACGCGATAAGTGTAGCCCGTCGTCGGCAACTGCAGCAAAAGAAGATGAACCATTTTCACGGCTTTGCCTTGCGCGTGGGCGAGCCAATCGCGGGAAGTTTTGGTTTGTTTGACCGCTTCAAATTCCAAATAACCTTTCGGATTATCTTCATCAGCCGCGCGAACTTGATCAGTCAAAACGGGCCATCCGCCCGCCAAAAGCATTTGCATGAGAAGAGAAGTTCCCGAACGCGGCAAGCCAGAAACGATCGTAATAAAATTCGGCGACGCTGATAACATGACTCCAGAAAACAGAAAAATCCAAAGCGCGGCAACTCTTTTGGGCGTTCGATTTTATTTTGAAAATAAATTAAAATTTCACTTGCCACGCAAACATATTTTGCTAAATTTTCGCCCATGAACACCAAATTGTCTGAAAGTTCTCTTCTAAAAACACGTCATCTTAATCAAAAACTGGATCGCCATTTCTTGGCCTGTTCAGCATTTGTCGGCGCGACGGTTACGCTCGCAACACAAAATGCGAATGCCTCCATTATTTATAGCGGATTTCAAAACATTAGTATTCCGACCACCAACGGCGCGGGCGGCATTTATATTGACCTCGAAATCGGCGGTGGCGGGACAGGCACTTTTATTCCTGCTGGCAGCGGCGGCGGTTTCGGCACTGCGACCGGATGGGATATTAATCCTTATAAAACCGGTGGCGGCAGACTTCGACTCTATCCACAAACCACTACAACTGAGGTTACCAATTTGGCCAATGGCGACTTTATCGCGCCGTTAACTTTTGGAACGCCGATTGATAACACCCAACTTTTTTCCCGCACTTATGGAATGGTGAATACTGCCAATACCGGACCGTGGGTGAACACAAACGCCTACATGGGAATTAAATTTAATACCAGCACAGCGACCGGTCTTTTCGGATGGATTCGCATTGACGCGGGACCAACTGCGGGTTTTCCCGCTACAATCGTGGATTGGGCTTACGAA
>JALYXC010000143.1 GCA_030947315.1 Verrucomicrobiota bacterium
CCAGATGACAGGCCAGTTTGTGTCGGAATTTTTCTTTTCTCCCAGATCGATACAAAGAAATTCGTTATCGTAATGGCCGAAATAAGCGCGATTATCGGCCAGCGCGACTGACGCCGCAACGTAAGCGCCCGCTTCGATTTCTTTGATTTTTTTTCCGTCGGCGACCGAAACGACGTGTAACAGCGCATCGCATCCACCGAAAACCGTTTTGCCATTCGAGACTGCGGGAGAGCCGTTGATGTAATTGCCGGTTTCAAAAACCCAGTTGGATTTACCAGTCGTAGCATCGACGCAATGCAGCCGCATGTCGTAACTACCGATAAGAATTTGCAACTGATTAGAATGGGACGAGGTGGAACTCATCCCTACCAGATTGGGCGCGCCGAGAATTTTGTCGTCGGTTTTATATTTCCAATTGAATTTTCCGCTGACTGCGGCGAGCGAATATAAAAACCCATCCACGGATCCGACGAAAATCGTTTCCTTCGCGAACAAGGGTGACGCATCTATCGGGCCAGCGGTTTTGTAGCTCCAAATTTTTTGGCCGGTTTTGAAATTGAGCGCGTAAAGATTGCTGTCGCCGGAGCCGATAAAAACGTTTTCGCCAGCAATGACGGCGGAAGATTTGACCGGAGCCGCCGTTTTGAAAGTCCATAACAAGAAAAGTTGCTCCGACAATTTTTCCGACGTAACGCCACGCAGGGCCGAATCGCCACGAAACATCGGCCAATCAGAAACGTGACTCGAATCCGCTTGGATGGCGTTTTGAAAACCGGCCAGCAGGAGCAAAAGCCGCAGGACAAAAGATTTCATTTTATCTAAAAAGACGATTAAAAGCGGGCAAATATCGCGCAAAAACTGGGAGATAGCAAATGAATAATACTTACACGTATAAAAGTTATTTTGAAGCGAAAACGTTGCAAAGTATTATTAAACTATTACTTGCTTTTTTCTGTGGAGTGGGTGTAATGTTTCCAAAAGTTTCCGATGGCAATTTTAAGCCATCGGATTGCAACCAGAAATTATCCCGGAAAGAAAATCGTTTTTGGAAACTCAAATGAAATTGTTTTAGAAATTATGAAAAAATACCTCATCACCACTCTCCTTACACTTACTGCTTCCATCTCCCTGCAGGCTCAGATTATTTTCTCGGATTCTTTTAATTATCCGGATGGCTCGATCATTACCAACTCGGGCGGAGTCTGGTCCAATCACAGTGGAACGATTGGACAGACGCTGGTTTCTGGCGGCAAACTTTTATTGACCCAATCTGCTACTGAAGACATCAGTGCGGCAATTACCGGAATAGGTACCGTTGTTTATGCCAGCTTCAAAGTAAATTTTTCCGCGCTTCCTTCTGCAAGCGGTGACTATTTTGCGCATTTTAAAGACAACTCCACTGGTTTTCGCGGCAGAGTTTTCGCGACGACTACGAATGCTTTACCTGGGACTTTTCGCTTGGGAATATCCGCAGCGGCAGGTTCTCCGAACCAAATTTTGGCCAGAGATTTGACTACCAACACCGAATACTTGGTCGTCTTCTCTTATGATACCGTGAATTTTTTCGGCACTCTTTGGGTTAATCCAATTTCTGCGTCCGATCCTTCTGTTGCGACAAGTGACACAACCACCAATGTAGTTTTGACTTCTTTTGCCTTTCGACAAAGCGGTGGAATCGGAAGTCTGTCTGTGGATGATCTGAGAATTGGAAATTCCTTTGCGGATGTCGTCACTAATGCTCCGGTTGCGCCAACGGTCGTTCTTCAGCCGGTTGGCAAATCGGTGTTTTCGGGCGAGAGCGTGATGTTTTACGCAGTGGCCAACGGTTCGGGACAACTTTTTTATCAATGGCGGTTCAACGGCGCTGATCTTCCCGGAGAGACTTCCAATGTGCTTTCTCTGGCGGCGGTGAATGGCGCGAATCAGGGAAATTATTCTCTGTTCGTCAGCAACTCTGTTTCAAGTACGGTCAGCTCGAACGCCTTTTTATCGGTTAACACCACCCCAACGGCGCCCTTTTTTACTCTTGAGCCACAGAGTCAGACGGTGAATGTCG
>JALYXC010000295.1 GCA_030947315.1 Verrucomicrobiota bacterium
AATCCGCATCGTCCACCGCTACTAAAATATTTTGCGGCGGAATTTTATAATATTCGACCAGCGTTCCCACGGCCTGGCCGCTATTGTTCATGAACGTTTGCGGTTGGCCCAAAATTATTTTGCGGCCCGCGCGCTCGATTTTCGCCAGGCGCGAACTAAATTTTTTTTCGTCAGTCCAGTTTGTCTTCCAATGTTCAGCCAAAAATTCGACCAGCATAAAACCGGCGTTGTGCCGGGTCCGGGCATATTCGCGTCCCGGATTTCCCAAACCCACCATGAGATATAAATTCTCCATGAGGGAATTCGGCGAACGAACTCATCCGCCGCAAAATTATTTTTTCTTGTCCGCTTTTTTATCGTCCCCTTTCGCGCCGGCTTTTTCACCACCCGTGCCCTTTTCCGCCCCTTTCTCGGCGCCTTTTTCAGCGCCTTTGGCTGGAGCGGCCTCTTCAGCGCCTTCCTCTTTCTTTTCCTTGAGCATTTCGACTTCACCGGCGGCGCCCGCGGCGGCTTCAGTGGCGGCAATTTCTTGCGCTTCGGTCAGAGGCGCGGCCACGGCCAGAACAGAAATTTCTTTATTGCCAATAATTTCCACTCTTTCCGGCGCCTGCAAATCGCCGAGATGAATGGACTTGCCAATTTCGAGATGAGTGACATCCACGTAAATCACTTCGGGCAAATCTTTCGGCAGGGCGCGGACTTTTATTTTAAATAAAACGTGTTCGAGAACTCCGCCGCCAGTCTTGACGCCGACCGCTTCGCCGACGGATTCAATGGGAACTTGAATGGTGACTTTTTCGTTTTCAGCGACTTCGTGCAAATCGACGTGCAAAATTTTTCCGCTTAAAGCGTGATGTTGAATTTCCTGAACGAGCGCCAGGCGTTTTCCCCCGTCCAAGCTTAAATCGAGAAGAACATTTTCCGAGGCAGCGTGATGAATAACGTTTTCGATTTCCTTGGTATTGATTTCCACAGTTTGCGGCTTGGTTTGTTTGCCATAAATCACTGCGGGCACGCGACCGGTCGCGCGAAGTTTTTTTACGGCGGGCCGTTTCAAATTGGTTCGCGGAAAAGCATTTAATGTTACAGTTTTCATATTTTAAATTATAGCCTAATTCGCCAGCGCTATTTAGCTGGTCCGTCCGCCCTTGAATTCAAAAAGCGAGCTGACGGAGGAATTGGTGTCAATTCGCTTAATCGCTTCGCCCAACAATCCGGCCACGGACAGGGTCGTGATTTTCACCCCGTCAATTTCAGGGCGCAGGACACTATCAGTTGTGATGAGTTCGTCAATATTAGATTTTCGCAATCTTTCAATTCCCAAATCATTGAGAATGGCGTGCGAAACGCAGGCGTAAATTTTTTTGGCGCCTTTTTCTTTTAACAATTTTGCGGCGGTCGTGAGCGTTCCGGCTGTTTCGGTCAAGTCGTCCACGAGCAAAATATTTTTATCAGCAATTTCGCCGATCACCGTCATGGATTCAATTTCCGTCGCGCTTTTGCGGCGCTTGGCCACAATCGCCAAATCGCATTCCAAGACTTGCGAATAAGCGTGCGCCATTTTTAATCCGCCCACATCAGGACTGACCACGACGAGATCGGAAAGTTTTTTCTTCTTTAAATATTCATACATCACCGGCGCGGCGTAAAGATGATCCACGGGAATATCGAAAAATCCCTGAATCTGTTGCGCGTGCAAATCCATGGTGAGAATGCGATTAGCGCCGGCCGCGACGAGAAGATTGGCCACGAGTTTAGCGGTAATTGGCACGCGCGGTTGATCTTTGCGATCCTGGCGGGCGTATCCATAAAAGGGAAGCACGGCGGTAATTTTCGATGCGCTGGCCCGGCGCAATGCATCCATCATGATGAACATTTCCATCAAGTTATGGTTGGTGGGCGGACAAGTGGATTGCACCAGAAAAACTTCTTCACCGCGCACGTTCTCTTCGATTTTTACGAACGTCTCGCCGTCAGGAAAAGCGTCCACCGTACACTTGCCGAGGGACATGCGAATGGACGAAGCAATCGCTTTGGACAAAGGCAAATTGGAAGTGCCGCTAAAAATTTTCACAATTCTTGTTTTCTTAATTTAAAAAAATCACCGGCGCTGATGATAAAATTTCAGGCAAGATAGCGTCAAGATTAAGAAATTATGGTGGGCAATTTTGCAAAAAACTCAGCCCGCCCACACTCCTCACAGATAAGCGTCGAAAAAGGACCAACCAACGAAATAAGAGGTCCAACAGTAAATCGGTCATGGCCACAAAGACAAGTGATTATCTTTGTCTTGCCGCGATACTGCGCGGGACCTAAAGCATATTTAAAAGCTTTTATTCCTCTACGCATAGCGCTGGAAGTTTTGCTCATATTTTATTAAATCGCCGAATGAATAATAGTTCAATCGCGCGGCCTAAAAATGTCAACCCAATTTAGTGGCGCATTCTATTCTTTCGTTTTCTTTTCCGGCGCGCTGGGCTGACTGGCGTTAAGCTGGCGCGTGCCGTCCCACAAATAAAGAAGGCCATGTTTAGCGGTCCCGAATCGTCCGTAAAAATAATTCAAAATAGTTCTTGCCAGCATCGGGCGTCTTGAATAACGTGCGCGCCGAATGATAAAATCTATTAAATTATCGGCTCTCATTGGCGTCATCGGCTCTCATTGGTCTTAGT
>JALYXC010000206.1 GCA_030947315.1 Verrucomicrobiota bacterium
AACGATCTTTTGCGGCATCGCCCGCGACGTTACGAAGACCGCCGTCATTTTCTGACGATTGCCCAATTAAAATTAAATGAGTCTTCGACCACGCGCGGGAAAATTGTCGCGTGCGGTTTGAAACGCTGGGCCAATGGAACGAAGTCAGTGTTTGAAATGATACTCGAAGATGGCACGGCGCGATTGCATTGCCGCTGGTGGAACCTGCCATTCCTCCAAAATTATTTTAAAATCGGCGATGAAGTTTTGGTTTTTGGAAAACCAAATTCGCTCAAACCGCGCACGATTGACCATCCCGAAACTGAAATTATCGAAGTCGGCGAAGATATTTCCATTCATCTCAATCGCATCGCCCCGATTTATCCTTTGACCGAAGGATTGCCGCAACGCTGGTTGCGCTCGCTGGTTTGGCGGACGCTGGAGGAATTCGTGAGAGCCGTGGATCGTGAAGAGCGTTTAAAAATCTCCGCTCAAGATGTAGAAACAATTTCACGGAACGCGGCTTTTCGCGCGATTCATTTTCCTGACGAATTGGCCGACGTGGAAATCGCGCGGCAACGATTGGCGCTGGATGAATTAATCGAACTGCAATGGGCCATTCAAATTCGCCGGAAAAAATTGGAAGCCAATGCGCGCGGTTTGCCGTGCGCGGGCAATAATCGCCTCATCCGAAAATTTTTGTCGCGCCTGGATTTTCCGCTCACCGAAGCACAAAACAAAGTGCTGCGCGAAATCCGTCGCGATTTGGGCGGCCCGCATCCGATGCGCCGATTATTGCAAGGCGATGTCGGTTCAGGAAAAACCATCGTGGCAGCATGTTCGGCGCTGATGGCTCTGGAAAGCGGATTCAATGTGGCGCTGATGGCGCCCACAGAAATTCTCGCTGAACAGCATTATCAAAATTTTAAAAGCTGGTTCGCGTCGCTCGAAATTGCGGTTGAACTTTTAACCGGCAGTGTCAAAACCGTTGAACTCAACACTCAAAATTCAGAACTCAAAACTTTTTTTATCGGCACACACGCCTTGATTGAAAAATCGTTCGTCCCGGAAAATCTCGGCCTGGTGATTATTGATGAGCAACATAAATTCGGCGTCACCCAACGCGAAAAACTTTTGAAAAAAGGAAACTATCCGCATCTGCTCGTCATGACTGCGACGCCAATTCCGCGCACTCTTGGACTAACTCTCTATGGTGATTTGGATATTTCAGTTATTGATCAGCTTCCCGCCGGGCGAGGAAAAATTAAAACATTTATTCGCGCAGAAGAAAAATTGCCGAAGGTTTGGGAGTTTGTTCGGGAAAAAATGCAGGAAGGCCGCCAGGCTTACATCGTTTATCCGCGCATTGAAGATTCCGGCCTCGGCGAATTGAAAACGCTCGTCCACGAATTTGATAAATTGCAAAAACAATTTGCGCCCCATCGTCTCGGCCTTTTGCATGGTCGGCTCGGGTCCGAGGAAAAAGATCAGGTAATGAAAGGCTTTCGCGCGAATGAAATCAAAGCGCTCGTGGCCACTTCGGTCATCGAGGTCGGCATGGATATTCCAAATGCGACCGTGATGGTCATCGAAAATGCGGAGCAATTTGGCCTGGCCCAACTTCATCAATTGCGCGGTCGCATTGGTCGAGGGGCGCTGGATTCTTACTGTATTTTAATTGCCGCCGCCAAAACCGAAGAAGCTAAAGAGCGTTTAAACATTTTGGAAAAAACGAATGACGGTTTCAAAATCGCCGAAGCGGATTTAAAATTGCGCGGCCCCGGAGAATTGGTCGGCCAACAACAAAGCGGTTTGCCCGCCTTGCGTTTTGCCAACTTGACGGAAGATGAAAATTTGGTCGAGCAAGCGCGGCGTTTAGTCAGGGAAAAACTCAGTAAAAATAAATAAACTTTCTTATTGCATATTTTCTGTCCAACAGGAATCGTAAGTGCCATGAAAAAAATACTTAGCTTCGCGGTTCTCGCATTGTTGAGCGCATCTGTGCTCATGGGTTGCAAAAAAAAGGAAGAAGTCGTGGTAGTCCCTCCAGCAGGAACTAACATGCCTTCGACCAATGCTCCTGCGGCTCCGTAACAGCAAATAAACACCATTAAAACTGCCGTGGCGTTCATTCGCCCGGCAGTTTTATTTTTTTGGAGCCATGTTGTTGGTCGCAGGAGCCGTGCTACTTCCTAAGTTATTCCAACGGTTTCAAATTGTACTCGATTTAACTTTTCGGCGTTAACCCGTTTGGAAAGGAGCGGCGGGCGGCTCGTCTAAATCCGGATAAAGCGCATCAGCATCGTGGTCTACAGTTAGTTTCATAATCGGCCTTTCATTTGCGGTTCCTCAACCCTTCACCGCAACTTCTGTCTTGATGGAATTGGCAATAAAACATTGCTCATGCGCGATGTCATGCAGTCGCTTTTCGTCCGAAGCAGAAGGAAACTTTTCCCCGCTATAAGAAATTTTCGGATGAAGCGTTACCAAACTGACCCAGAGAATTCCTTTTTCATTTCTGGTCATCACGCCGACAGCTTCGTCATGGTAACAATCCAATTCGAAACCCTCCTTACACGCCAAATACAAAAAGGTCAGCATGTGACAACTGGAAATCGCCGCCACGAATGCCTCTTCAGGATCGACGTTTGCGGGATTGGAATAAGGCGCAGGCACCACGGAGGGCGATGGAGAGGCTGGCACTTTTATTCCGCCATCGAACGTCCAGATATGCTCGCGGGAATATTTGCCGCTGAGAAATTCAGGGCTGGAACATTTCCAATCGATAATCGCTTTGTGCTCGGACATATTTTTAATGCTTGAATTTCTCAACTCTGACTCGCACCGTAAATTTTCCTTTCATCTCGGAAATATCCAATGCTCCTTTTTCGGTCACCGCGAATTTTTGCCCATCAGAATTTGCGGAAATAATCTTCCATTCATCCGGCAAACGAATGCCCAACAATGTTTGTTTTGGAACATTTCTTTTTGGCAAATCAATTTCGGCCATAACTTCACCTTGGCTTAAACGCGAATGAATATTCATTGAGATTTCACCAAAGGCGGTCGGCGCATTTTCAATCTTTATTTTTGCGCCATCGCGCAGCCAGTCTTTCGGTGTGGCAAATAAAAGACGCAACGTTTCCGGCTCGCCGTTATCGTCCATGTCCCAATCCTGAATCAGCAAATAACGAAGCGCCGAAAGGAATAGCGCGCTGCTCGCGCTGTTGGGCGGCAAATACATGGGTCGGCCAAATTCATCCAACGGACGCAAACCGGTTCCTTCTGCGCCGATAAACGTGTCGCGCGTCAAACCTTGCGCGAGCTTGCCGTAAAAACTGACGAGCGCGCGATCCACTTCGTCGAGTTGTAAAAGTTTCAGCGTGTAACGAATCCCATAAAGATCATCGAGCGAATTTTTGTTGGCGTACAAACCGCTTTGTTGATCAAAACGGATCATGCCCATCGCGATGCCGCCATGTTCCTGCAAATAATCAATCATCCAACGTTCGCGTTCCGTGCTGGGACCAAAAATTCCAGAACCAATAATGTAAGGCGCGAGAAGATTCCAATAACTGCCCAGCATCGAACTCGTCAAATGTTCGTAGGGTTTTTCTTCGCCAAAAAACATAATCGGGACGAAAGGTGGTTTGGTGTCGCGATATTCGCTTTTCGCAACGGCTTTTAAAATTGCGTCGCGAAATTCTGCGGCAATATCGGTCAATCTTTTTGCTTCAGAAGCTTCGCCAATGTCCGCCAGAACTGCGCCGAAATCGCGCAGGCCGCGCCAACAGGATGAATTTGAATTCAGCGAATAAACCGGTTTGGGAATATCGCCGCAATATTGTTCTTTCGGAAATAATCCCGATTCTTTTTCGCGACCTTCGACGATTCGTTTTATTTCTTTTTCCCAAAGCGGACGTAATGTTTCCAAAACCTTTTTATCGCGCGTGAGCCAGTAAAAATTCGAAAGCAATTGCAGTTTAAATCCAGCGTTGTGAAATTCCAGTTTGTCGCGCGTATAATGCAAAAGTGGCGACAACATTCTGCTCGAATCTTTTTGGCCGAACATCATCATGGCGCGAACCACGTCGCCGCATTCCGCTTGATAAAGTCGTTCGTAAGCATTGCCCGCGCTGTAATTCATCGCATCGTTTTTTCGTAAAATGTGGGATTGAAGAACAAGCGAGCGCCAGGCGTCGTTCACGTAGGGTTCAGGAACCTCAAACTTTGCGCCTTCGTCCAAAATCGATTGCCATGTGAAAACACTTTTGTTGCGCTCTGTTTCGTATGAAGAACCAGTCAAAGAAAAATGCGTGAAATTTGTAATTGGTTTAGTAGCGATAACCAAAATCGCTGGTTTCCCTTCCGCTAAATTTGCGCTCAATGTTTTGGTTTCAGCATTCCATTTCCATTGCGAATCAAAAAAGAAAAGCGCGGAATTATTCGTGTCGCGAATCGCATTCTCGATAAGAGTCAGCGGGCTTTTGGAATCAATCGTCGCGGAAATTTTTCCAGATTTTCCAGCTTTCAAATTAAATCTCACCAAGAGAACCGCGCTGTTTTTAATTTTAAAATCGACGCTGGCAAAAACTTCCTGCTCAAAAACGGCGGCTTCATTTGTGTAACTCAGTTGCACAATGGGCAAATAACCGCGCTCATATTTCGGGCCGTCGAGCCGTCGCAAATCGGCGCCAAACATTTCCTGATTTTTGCCGACGCGAAAAGAGATCGGCACGCCGGTTTCCTTCCACGTTTTCAATTCCGCGCGGGCATTGATGCCGCTGCCATTGGAAACAAGCCGCGCTTTGGTCACGCTGCCTGGCGCGCAAAGCGTGATGGGATAATATCGAAACGCGGCGTTGACATAGCGCAATGGCGGCAAAAGTTTTTTGAAAAATTCGTAGTTTGGCCCATTGGTTTGGCGCATGGCCGCGAGTCCCCAGAGGTCTTGCTTCGAGGCCAAAACTTCGTCGAGTGCGGGCAAAAAATTTGTGGAAGATTGCGTCGGCATGTTTTTTCCAATCAAATTCGTTGGATGGAAAATCATAAAACTACAAAGGGTTGCTAAAAAAAACGGGGTGAAGAGGCGCATGAAAAAAGAATGTGCGCTCAGGAAATTTGAAGCAAATCCAAAACGCAGCTTTGGCCTGCGGTTAGAACTTTTTTATTTCCCGCAACCTATAGAAGGCGACCACCGTCTAAAGCTGAGTTGCACAAAGGGTTTTATTATTTAAGCTGGTTTTCTCGACGATGAAAAAACTAATTATTATTCTCGCGGTTCTCGCTGCGCTCGGTTACGGCGGCGCTCATTTTTGGAAAAAGTATCAGGCGCAACAGCACGCCGCGAAAGTACCGAAACGCCCTACTAACGCCACCATTGAATCGCGCAACATTCAGTTCGCCATTGCTGCCGCGGGCGATATTGGCCCCGCCGACCAGGTTTCTGTTCGCCCGGAAGTGAATGGAAAAATTGCCCTTCTGCCGGTGGACATTGGCGACAAAGTAAAAAAAGGAGATCTGCTTTTCACGCTGGACGATACGGATTTGCAAACGGAGCGATCCTCTCGCATGACGGAAATTGAAGGAGCCAAACTGCAAGTGGAAAAAGCCAAACGAAATTTTGAGCGGGCGCAACGGCTTTTCACGGACAAATTAATTTCCCAGGAAGTTTTTGACGACAGCAAAACAGAATTTGAACTGGCCAAAAATGCTTTGGAACGCGCCGATAAAGCGTTACGTCAGGTGGACGATCATCTTTCCAAAACGAAAATTGTCGCGCCATTTGACTGCACAATTTTGACGCGGCCGGTTTCGGTCGGGCAAGCGGTTTCAGGTTCAGGCGGTTTCAACAGCGGCACCGAAGTGATGAGCATCGCGAATTTAAACGAGATGATCATCACGGCGCACATTAACCAGGTCGATGTTGTTCGCGTCAATTCCGGCCAGCAAGTCGAGATTCAAGTGGATTCTGTGCCCGGTTTAAAAATGAAAGGGTCCGTGGATCGAATTGCGCCGCAAGCCACGCTCAAAAATGGAATCAAAGGTTTTGCGGCGCAAATCACGATTAAAAAAATTGATCCGCGCGTCCGCCCCGGCATGACGGCCAATCTTTCCATTCCCATTGCTTCGGCCAAGGACGTTTTGGCCATTCCGCTGGCGGCTATTTTCACCGAACAAGGCGAACGTTACGCTTATGTGAAAAAACAAAATTCCTTTGACCGTCGCCCGATTCAAATTGGCGTCACCGATGACAGTTTTGGGGAAGTGACCGATGGCCTTTTGGCGGGCGATATCGTTTCACTTGAACAACCTAACGCTCGCAGTGAAGGAAAGGCGGCCAAAAATTCTTCCGACAAAAGAGGCGAACCTGGAGCGCGCCGCGGCAGCTCAGGCGGGAGCCGTGGAACTAATCGGCCAAGCGCGAGCAGAATGGTTCTCTAAAATTATGGCTTTGGTTGAACTGCGCCAGGTCAGCAAAATTTATCATTTAGGCGGCGAGGAAATTCGCGCCCTGGATGATGTTTCGCTCGACATTCAAAGCGGCGAATTTATTTCCATCATTGGCCCGTCCGGCAGCGGTAAATCCACTCTGATGCATATTCTTGGCTGTCTCGATTCGCCGACGCGCGGCACCATTCAATTGGACGGCACGATGATTCATGATGCTTCGCGCAATCAATTATCGAGTATTCGCAATCAGAAAATCGGTTTTGTTTTTCAATTTTTTAATCTGCTGCCAAAATTAAATGTCCTGCAAAATGTCGAATTGCCCATGATTTACAGCGGCGTAAATGCCCGCGAACGAAAGGAACGCTGCCTGGCCGCGCTGAAAATGGTGGAGCTGGAAAATCGCAGCAAACATCGTCCGCTGCAACTTTCCGGCGGACAACAACAGCGGGTCGCCATTGCCCGCGCGCTGGTCAATAGCCCGAAAATTATTTTTGCCGATGAACCGACTGGCAATTTGGATTCGCACACGGGCGAGGCGATTTTGGAATTGTTCCGCAAATTGAGCAGTGAAGGCCGAACGATTGCGCTGGTCACGCATGATCCGGAAATCGCCGCAGTCACGCCGCGCCGCATTGAAATTCGTGATGGAAAAATCACTTCGAACACGGAACTGGGAACTGGGAACGCGGAAAAAATATGAAAGAACACGATTTAAAATTGCGAACAAAACTGTTTGCGTTGGACATAATAAAGTTTGTCGAATCATTGCCGAAAGATGAAACCAGCCGGATTTTAGGAAGACAATTATTGCGATCCGGAACTTCTGTTGGAGCAAATTACCGCGCAGCGAAACGAGCGAAATCAAATGCCGATTTTATTCATAAAATGGGAACCGTTGAAGAGGAAGACGACGAATGCGGTTATTGGCTGGAATTACTGATCACCAGTAAAAAGTCCGTGGGACTATCGGCTGATTCCCTTTTGACCGAGGCAGACGAACTTGTTGCCATCACAGTTGCGTCCATCAACACCGCGCGCAGATTTACTTCCAAACGCGATTCCACTTCCGCGTTCCGCGTTCCGAATTCCGAGTTTAGAAAATGAATATCGGCAATACCATCAGCATCGGTTTTAAAGAAATTTGGGCGCACAAATTTCGTTCGCTCTTGACCATGCTCGGAATTATTTTGGGCGTCTCCAGTCTCATTGCCATGTCTGCGCTCATTAAAGGTATGGAAAATGGAATGCGCGAAGCCCTTGTCGCCATTGGCGGATTGGAAAAAGTGCGCGTGGATGATCAGGATATTCCGGTCAATCAACTTCATCTGGCCGATCAAGCGGTCGGCAACACGATGAACGACGTTTATGCGCTGCAAAAAAGCGCGCCGTTGATTCGGTTGGTCACACCCGAAATGCGTTTGCGCGATGCCACCATGACGCGCGGCGCCAAATCATTCACGCCGTATATTTTTTATGGAACGTGGCCGAGCGCTCTCGAAATGAACGACCATGTTCTCCAATACGGACGAATGTTTAATGAAATAGATGACGAATCGGCCCGCAATGTTTGCGTCATTGGCACCGCCACCCGCGATGCGCTTTTTGGTTCGCCCGAAGAAATGGGGCGAGAAATTATTCCTCTTGGCGAACAGGTTAATGTCAAGGGACAACTCTTCACCATCATCGGCATGTTTCAACATTATGAAAGTGAACAAGAAGCCAAAAAACGCGAACTGGCCAAATCGCAACCGGCTGAAGCTGATTCCGGTCCGGCGCGCAGTCGCGGCTGGGGTGGGCGAACCAAACGCGGCGGCAGTTTCGTTTTTGATTTAAAAAATGCCACCGTTTATATTCCGCTCAACACGATGTGGATTAAATTCCGCGCCGCCACTGGCACCAATAACACTCCTGACCCGCGTCTTTCCGGGCTTTCCATGAAGATCGCCGATGTCAATCAGCTTGAACCCGCGTTGCAACAGGCGCGAAATGTTTTGATGATCACCCATAAAGGAATCGAAGATTTTTCATTTCAAACGCAGGAAAACTGGGCGGATCAAATTAATAGTTCCATCCGCAATGCGCGGATGAGCGGCGGATTTATTGCCGCCATCAGTTTGCTCGTCGGCGGCATTGGCATCATGAATATTATGCTGGCCAGCATCACTGAGCGAATTCGGGAAATTGGAATTCGCAAAGCGGTGGGCGCGACTTACGCCGATATTTTTATTCAAATTTTAGTCGAGAGCGTCGTGATTGCGGTAATCGGCGCCATCGCCGGTTTAATTGCCTCCTACGGCATCGTCCAAATATTGGGCATGATTTCGCCAACGGAAAATTCTCCCGTCATCACCATTGACGCGATGATGGTGGCATTTCTTTTCAGCGCCGGCGTCGGCGTTCTGGCGGGATTATTTCCTGCATTTAAAGCCGCCAAGCTGGATCCGATTCAAGCCTTGCGCTATGAATAAATTTTAGCTAGTTCTGGGCAGCGGAGATTTCGGCCATGCCATATCAAAAACTAGTTTTACACAGGCACAGACTATGGGCTTGGGACTGATACGATATTAGTAACCGTATTGGAATCAATATACCTTAATAGGTTTGCTCCCATCGAAGAATCGGGTTCATGCGCTGAAAGCAGATAAATAAAATTAGTGCTATTACTTTCAGGGATTTTTTTGAAAACAAATGGGAATACCTCTGCGTTAGTCGAATCCGTTGTATAAATAGATGTGACTGCGCCATAACCGTTCGAACCTGATTCGAATCCAACTAAAACTGACATGTTTGTTATCGACGCGGCAAAATCGACAAAGCGTGTCTTCGCGGTTGTATTGGTATAAATCGTATCAATAAACCATTTAGAATCAGAAGCGTAAAGCGATGCTATAT
>JALYXC010000234.1 GCA_030947315.1 Verrucomicrobiota bacterium
TTCGCGGTCGTGCTGAAAAGATTGGTGCGATTGGAGCCATCAAGGTTAGCGCGAACGATCAGGCTGTCCTGGCCTCCATTGGCATCCTGCGCCCAATAGACGTACCCCCTGGCTGCGTCCAAACCGATGCCGAAGGGCCGGGTCACGTTGGTGGCAATCGCGGTTTTGCCACTTCCGTCGAAGGCAGCCGTCCAGACGGATCCCAGATTTTGGTTGAACCCGCCCGTTTCGGTCCAGAAGATTTGCTGAGCATCCACTCGCCCGGTCAGGAGTGCCAAAGCGCACACCGCCGCAAGAAGGGTTCTTCCAAAGAGTCGGGTTTCCATCGTTTTGTTTTTCATAATTTTGTTTTCCATATGTGCTTTTTGTTTTGTTTCGGGAATGAGTTAGGCATCTTGAGCAATCTTAATTCATCCGATGGAGCAGCGCAAGATAAAATCCCCGTTTGCATTTGAAGTTTGGAAGTTTCATCTTTTTCATGCGTGATGCGAACGCCGCCTAACAGGTTAAACATACGACACTTCTTGCCCGACAAAGTGCACGATTGATTTTGTAAGTGTTTGCATAATCCTGCACTTATGAGAGCAGATTTACGAATTTCGGTGAAGATTATTCCAGAAATAAAACCTAACGTTACTCTTGTTCGCGCTCCTTATTCCTCCGGCGGTTTTTTGTGAAGGTTAATAAATGGGTCAGTTCCTGCTATTGGCCCTTTTGCGGTTTTGATTAACGTCAGACTGCAAGCAGCCAAGAAGCAAGCTGGTCGTTATCAAAAACGGGAGAAGTTCACACGAAGTTCTATAAACGAAGATGGAAAAATGAAAAGGTGATAATCAAATTACAAAGAACTTCTTTCGCTGAAATCTTTTGCCTGTTCTAATTCTGTTCAAAGAAAGAACGAATTTTTCAGTGACAAATCTATCCAGACTTGGCGAGTCCCGGTGAAACTGCAAAATTTATGGAAAAAAGAAAATCATGTAACCCCGCGACTCTGTTTCGGTTTTGGCTTCGCGCGCTCTTGGCGCTGTTGTTGTCGAGCAGCGCGCCCATTTTTGCTGCGCAACCACCGAAGCCATTCACACCCGTCAAAGCTTCCAACAAAGAATTTTGCTGTCTGGGTCGCAAAACTGAGTTGGGAAAATTTCTTCTTCCTACGCAAATCACGGCGGCGGATCAGTCGCTGCTCGCTTCGCCAATCCGAATCGTCAGCGAACCGGATATTTTTTCTGCGATAAAAGGCAAAGCGAAAGTTGTTGAACGCCATGGCGATTCTGCGCGTTGGAAGTGGGACGGTGAGTCGGCGGATTTTTCCCTCGGTAGTAAAATGACGGCGGATTGCGACGGCTTTTGTTGGTAAATTTAGTGCTGCGCGACGCGGATATTTTTGCCTTGCGCACAAATTAACAATTTTTATGAACAGACTAAAAAATAAAGTGGCCTGGATTAGCGGAGCAACGTCGGGAATTGGCGAAGCCACGGCGCGATTATTTGCGCGGGAAGGCGCGAAGGTGGCGATTGTCGGAAGACGTCTGGCGTTAAGCAAAAAAATTGCGGCGGAAATAAAGTCCGCAGGAGGCGATGCAGTGCCAATTGCCTGTGATGTGAGTAGTGAGAAACAGGTGCGCGACTCAATTCAACGAGCCGCCACAGAATTTGGCGGTCTCGACATTGTCGTCAACAATGCCGGGATGGTTCACATCAAATTGTTGCACGAATATACCGAACGCGAATGGGATAACGTCATGGATGTGAATGTGAAATCAATGTTCTTTGCGACGAAACACGCGATTCCGCATCTGCGAAAAAATGGGCGCGGCTACATTGTCAACGTCGGTTCCATCAGCAGTTTTGTCGGACAAGCGTTGACACCGGTTTACACAACTTCCAAACACGCCATTGTCGGACTAACAAAATCCATTGCGCTTGATTACGCGATGGATGGGATTCGTTGCAATTGCGTTTGTCCCGGCATCACCGACACACCGATGTTGCGCGAACATTTGAACGCGACCGCCCACCCGGAAGCCACGTTGAAAAATCGGTTGCGTCGCGTTCCGATGGGTGTTGCGCTCACACCCGAAGACGTGGCGAAAACGATTTTATTTTTGAGCTGCGAGGATTCGTCCGGCGTGACCGGCATAACGCAAATCGTTGACGCCGGTTATCTCACGGCTGCGGAATGGGAACATTCGGGCAAAACAAAATTCATGAAACGATAATGAAACTGAAACTCGCCTGCGCCGATTTTACTTTTCCTTTGCTGTCGCACGACAAAGTTTTGGATTTGATTGCGATGTTGGAATTCGACGGCGTGGATATCGGATTATTTGAAGGACGTTCCCATCTTTGGCCTTCGCGGGAATTCAAATCGCCCGCCAAATCTGGAAAACAACTGGGCAAAAAATTGGCCGAACGCGGCTTGTGTTGCGCCGATATTTTTCTCCAGATGAATCCAAGTTTTATTCCTTATGCTATCAATCATCCTGAAGCGGCGCGGCGTGGCCAGGCACGCGATTGGTTTCTAAAAACTTTGGATTACGCATCCGCCGCTGGCGCGAAACATGTCACCACACTTCCCGGAGTTAATTTTGAAAATGAAAAACTAGAGAAGTCATGGCAGCGGATGTGTGATGAACTTGCGTGGCGCATTGAACAGGCAAAAAAAAATAAAATTATCTTTGGAGTCGAAGCTCATGTGGGTTCCATTGCGCCAAATCCAAAAACCGCGTGGCAACTCGTGCGCGATGTGGCCGGTCTGACGCTCACGCTCGACTACACGCACTTCACCCGCGACGGTTTGCCCGACAGCGCCATCGAATCACTTATCACTCACGCGTCGCATTTTCACGCCCGCGGCTCGCGTAAAGGCCGTTTGCAAACCTCTTTTCCACAAAATAAAATTGATTACGCCCGCGTTCTGCGCGCGATGAAAAAAAACAATTACACCGGCACCGTCGGCGTTGAATACGTCTGGATAGATTGGGAGCATTGCAACGAAGTTGATAATTTGTCCGAGACAATTCAACTCCGCGATTTTCTCCGGGAAGAATGGGTTAAAATGTTGGCAAAAAAAAGGAATTGATCATGTTCACCCTTGCTCTCACGATGTGTTTGAAACCTGGTTGCCTGGAAAAATATCGGCTCGCCCATGAAAAACTTTGGCCGGAGATCGCCCGCAGCATGAGTGCCAACGAAGTCAGCATGGCGATTTATCATGAGGCAGGACGGCTCTTTATTTTTGCCACGGCGCCCAGCGAAGCGCACTGGAAATGCAGCCGCCAGGAACCGGCCCTCGAACGCTGGGACGCAGCGATGACCGAATTCCTGGAAGCCGCCGAACCTGGCAAAATTGCCTTCAGCCAGCCGCAAAAAGTTTTCGGATTTGGCGACTTCGCCTAAATGCACTGGCGTCTGTTTTGTCAAAATGTTTCACCGAAAAAACACGTTGCGAGCAATTCAAAACGAAATTCATGGAAGGTTTCTGGCCAGACTCCTAAGCGCCGTTGATGATTTGTCAGTAGCACCGATGCGTTATGCGCTTTATTTTCCTCTTGCGCGCGGCCAACCGTTTTAATAAGCTCCCGACGGTGGAAGTGATGCGTCACATCATCAGCGCGCGCTGAACAGCGTCCTCCACCAAGTCCCATGAGCGAAGACATTTATCACAAAACGCTGCGCGATTTATTGCGGGCCGGTTTATTAAATACCGGAGATAAAGTTTTAGTAGCCTGCGGAGGATCACGCGATCAGACAGCGCTGACGGCGGCGGGTTTCACAAACGTCACAATCTCCAATCTCGATGAGCGGCTGAAGGGAAC
>JALYXC010000235.1 GCA_030947315.1 Verrucomicrobiota bacterium
CGTTTACTCATGCATCAATTAAACGTCTGAAATTTGATTCTCTGGCTGCCGAAATAAAAACAGTTGGAAAGGAACTGAACGAAGAAAGTCTAGCCGGTGACAGTTGGGCGCTTTCTTCTCCTGAAAAACAAACGCTTTTCAAAAAGGTCAAAGCAAATGGAATTCCGCTCGGTCAGTATGAATGCCAAAAAATTTATCGAGGCGTTTTAACAGGTTTGACTGAAGCATTTGTCATTGATGCGCAAACGGCGCGTTCAATCATAAAACAAAATCCTGCTTCTCGTTCGCTGATAAAGCCATTCGCTTTGGGAGACGACGTTAGGAATTACACGATTCAAAACAAAGAACGGTTTTTGATTTGTATTCCGAATGGCTGGACACGAGAGCAGGCCGGAAAAGAGGCCAATTGGGATTGGTTTTCTAAAAATTTTACGGCGTTGGCAAAACATTTGGAACCATTTACGGGGAAAGCGCAGAAGCGTTGCGACAAAGGCCAATTTTGGTGGGAACTTCGGGCTTACGATTATTATTCGGCCTTTGAGAAACCTAAAATTATTTATCCTGACATCGCAAAAGAGAGCCGATTCAGTTTTGACGAAGAGGTTTTTATTCCGCAAATACGACTTACATAATTCCATCTTCCGACAAATATCTTTTGGGGATTCTGAATTCTAAATTGATTTTCGAGTTTTACAAAACGATTGCCGCAGTTCTTGGAGATGCCGACAAGGGCGGGCGATTGCGTTGGTTCACGCAGGACGTAATTAAACTTCCAATACGCAAATTGGATTTAAAAAATAAAAACGAAAAAGTCCATCACGACCGCATGGTTGAAATGGTTGATCAAATGTTAGAAGCCAAGAAAAGTCTGGCGCGTGCGCAAACCGACAAAGATAAAACCTATTTTGAAAACAAATGCGCTTCGATAGACCGCCAAATTGACGCGCTCGTTTATGAACTCTACGGCTTAACGGAGGAAGAAATCAAAATCGTGGAAGGCGCGAGCAAATGAAAATTCCACGCACATCGGACGCAATTATATCGCGGGAGAAAATCACCGATTATCTGCTCAATGCGGCGCATCCCGATAACGGCGGCAAGGCAGCTTTTTTTCAGGAGCTTGGGTTTACAGTGGCAAACTGGCCATTGTTCGCGGCTGCGCTCCGCAAGGTTGCAGAAAACTTTACGCCTGCAAACACCGTGGAATCTTTGCACGGAACCAAGTATATTCTCGACGGAAAACTTGAAACGCCGGGCGGGAAAAAACCGAATGTGCGAACGATATGGATTATTGATGGTGGTTCAAACAAGCCGCGTTTGGTCACGGCTTATCCGCAGAATGAAAAGGAAAAGTTATGATTAAAGAACATGAAAGAGTCGTTTTGAAAACGTCGCTTCCCGCTGAAGGATTGGAAGCGGGCGATGTTGGCACGGTGGTCCATGTTTACAATGACGGATTGGCCTACGAACTGGAATTTACCACGCTCGAAGGAAAAACGGCGGCGGTTGTCACAGTGGAGTCTGAGCAGGTTCGCCCGGTGGACAAGCGGGAAATTACTCACGCCCGTATTTTGGCGGCGGCATGAACCGCATGAATCAATACGAGACCGTCGGAAATCGAGCGACGATTTAGGATTAAGTTATGACAATCACACGCGAAACGGTGGCGGGGAAACTTGCCGGTTACTTGCGCCCCGAATTATCATTGGTGGCGCTGGTGGAGTGGGCGGAGAACGCGATGTTTAATGATGAGTTGGAAGAACGGGATTTTGAATTCATTCGCAGCGCTATTGCCAAGCTTGGATTAGCGGACGTTCGCGCCTTCGGTTTAACGTGGGAAGATTGTCAGACTTTGCTGCAACGGCTTGGCTATTCGGTTCGGGTTGACGTAGTGGCAGCGTAAATGTTTTAGACAAATGTTAGAAGCCAAGAAATGTCTGGCGACTGCGCAAACTAACAAAACCTATTTTGAAAACAAATGCGCTTCGCTAGACCGCCAGATTGACGCGCTCGTTTACGAACTCTACGGCTTAACGGAAGAAGAAATCAAAATCGTGGAAGGCGCGGCATGAAACCCTTAGACCTTTTGAAATTTCGCGAGTTCGTTACAGCGGGAAAAATTGAATGGCGGAAGCACGTTTTGCAAAAGTTGGCCGAACGTGGAATTTCTCAACAAGCCGTCCGCGAGGTTTTGCTGAAAGGTGAGCGCATTCGTGATTATGCGGATGACAAACCTTTTCCAAATGCGTTGTTCTTAGGTTATGTTTCCGGCAAGCCGTTTCATGTTGTGGCAGCTTGCAATGAAGCAGGCGAACAGGTGTTTATTATTACGGCTTACGAACCGTCGCTGGAAATTTTTGAACCTGACTACAAAACAAAACGAAAGTTATGAATACAAAAGAAAATCAATGCCCGTTGTGCGGCGGAAACAAAGCGATTGGCGAAACGACTTTCACAGCGGATTTAGGGAGCGGTGTCGTAGTCGTGCGGCGTGTCCGCGCCACAGTTTGCTCTCAATGCGGCGAAGAATGGATTGACGATGCAACCGCCCGCCGCTTGGAACAGGTTGTCAACGAAGCACGGGCAAACATAGTGAAGTGGAAGTAACTGCTTTCGCGTGAGTTTGAACAAATGTTAGAAGTCACGCTTCGCTCGACCGCCAGATTGACGCGCTCGTCTATGCACTGA
>JALYXC010000238.1 GCA_030947315.1 Verrucomicrobiota bacterium
GGCCTTCGCCGCCAAAGATCATTCCTTTATTGGCAATCTGGAACAATGCAACGGCTGCGGCGCTTGTCGGAAAGATGCGCCGACGATGTGCCCGACCTTCGTGGCGACCGGCGAAGAAATCATGTCCACGCGTGGACGCGCCAACATCATTCGAGCCGCGCTGGAATTGCGCGGAATAGATCAAGGCGATTCGTTGCGCTCGGCGGAATTGGAAGCGGCCTTGAGTAATTGTCTTTCCTGCAAAGCTTGCACCGTGGAATGTCCTTCCAACGTAAATCTCGCGTTGCTCAAAGCGGAGTTGTTATATGCGCGACATCGCCGCGATGGATTGCCGTTGCGCGAACGGCTTTTCAGTGCGGTTGATTTGCTCGGCAAACTCGGTTGTCGCGCGCCCGATCTGGCCAACGCGAGTTTGGAATGGAAATGGCCGCGCCGTTTTCTGGAAAAGTTTTTGGGAATTTCCGCAAAACGTCCTTTGCCAAAATATGCCAGTGAGAGATTTGATTTTTGGTTTGCGCGACGAGAAAGAAAAAATAATTCGCCGTACGCCAAAAAATCTCGCGGAGAAATTATTCTTTGGGACGACACATTTGTTCGTTATCACGAACCGAATATTGGTATGGCCGCGGTTTTAGTTTTGGAAGCCGCCGGGTTCGAGGTGACTTTGGCGAACGGCCGAAAATGTTGCGGCCGGCCCGCTTTCAGTCAGGGAAATTTAGACCAAGCCGCGCGATTAGGCCGGCATAATTTAAATTTACTGAATCAAAATAACGCGCCCATTCTTTTTCTGGAACCGTCCTGCTACTCGATGTTCGCCGAAGATTATCGCGAATTAAATTTGGCGAACGCCGAACGAATCGGCGCGCGTTGTTTTCTTTTTGAGCAATTCATCGAAAATTTATTGAGCCGGGAGCCGGACGCATTGCCTTTTAATTCGCGCGCGGCAGACGTCGCCATTCACGCTCATTGCCACGCGAAATCGCTGGCGGAACCGTCGTTCATGGCGCGATTGGCGCAACGTTTGCCGAAACGAAAAGTTACCCTTTTGGAAACGGGTTGCTGCGGAATGGCCGGCGCATTTGGCGCGTTGCAATCGAAATACGAACTCTCGCTTCAAGTCGCCGCGCCGCTCCTGCAAAAAATCCAGGAACAATCCGCCGGAACGATTATCGTCGCCTCCGGCACGAGTTGCCGTCATCAAATTGAACATCTGACCAGTGCGCATCCAAAACACATGGCCGAACTTCTGGCCGAGGCTTTGGGTTGAAAAATTATTTGCATTTTACGTTTTAAAATTTTTGCTGTTTTTTATTTAGATTCAAAAACCACTTTTCCATCCATGATGGTCAAAAGCACTTTTGCTTTTTCAATTTCCGCCGGATCAATCGAGAAAATATCCTGATCCAGCATGACCAGATCGGCCAGTTTGCCGGGCGCAATTGTTCCTTTCACATTTTCCGTAAATTCGGCGTAGGCCGAACCGACCGTGTAGCCGCGCACCGCTTCTTCAACCGAAATTTTTTGTTCGGGAATCCAGCCGCTCGGATTTTTGCCGTCCAACGTGCGGCGCGTGACGGCGGCGTAAATGCCCGTGAGCGGATTGAGCGGCGCGACTGTCCAATCTGACCCAAACGCCAGAGTAGCTCCCGCATCGAGCAGCGAACGAAAAGCGTAAGTGGTTTTACTTCGCTCGTGGCCGATCCGTTTTTCGCACCAACGCCCATCGTCAATGGCGTGAAACGGCTGCATCGAAGCGATGACCTTTTGACTGGCGAACCGCGCGATTTCATTAGTGCGAAGATGTTGCGCATGTTCAATGCGAAAACGGCGATCACGGTCCCCATTTTCGTCGGCCACAGTTTTGTAAATATTTAAAATTTGTTCGTTCGCCTGATCGCCAATGGCGTGAATCATAATTTGCCAGCCGGCCTGGTCCGCGCCCAAAACGCGCGTCAGCATCGCGCCTTCGGGAAACATTTGGCTGCCCAACAAACCGCGCGTTTTGGGCGCGTCGCGATACGGTTCAAAAAAATAAGCGGTGGTTGAACCGAGGCTGCCATCGGCAAAACCTTTGAAACCACCCACGCGGACTCGATCATTTCCAGATTGAGCGCGCGAAACTTCTTTCACTCGACGCTCCCAATTCATAATTGAACTGACGGCGTAAATGCGCGTTT
>JALYXC010000245.1 GCA_030947315.1 Verrucomicrobiota bacterium
GGCTGGTCTAATGCCGAATACGATCGTCTCATCAAACAGGCCAGTGAAGCCGGCGACCAGGAAAAACGTTACGCGATCTTTCAAAAAGCCGAGGCGCTCTTGCTGGACGAAATGCCGGTCATTCCGATTTATTTCTACACGCGGGTTTATCTGATTCAACCCAGTGTCAAAGGCTGGTATCCCAATATTCTCGACAGCCATCCTTACAAATATGTGTATCTTGAAGCGCAACAAAAATAATCCAAACTTGACCCATGTTGAGATTTATTGTCGTAAGAATTTTGCAGACTATTCCGGTGCTGTTCATTGTGGCGACGATTACTTTTTTCATGGTGCGTCTGGCGCCGGGAAATCCTTTTGACACCGAACGCGCCACTACGCCGGAAATCCGAAAACGGCTCGAAGAACATTACGGGCGCGACAAATCTCTTCCTTATCAGTACTTCGCTTTTATGCGAAATATGATTCTTCATGGCGACTTCGGGCCGTCCACAAAATATCCCAATCGGCGCGTGAATGAACTTATCCTGGAAGCGTTTCCGGTTTCGATGGAACTGGGTTGTTACGCGATTTCCATTGCGCTTTTTCTGGGATTGATCGCGGGCGTGATTGCTTCGCTGCGGCCCAATACTTTTTCCGATTACATTCCGATGTCATTGGCGATGATAGGAATTTGTTTGCCGACATTCGTCATCGGCCCGCTGCTCATTTTAATTTTTGGATTGCTGCTCGGCTGGTTTAATGCGTCCGGCTGGTTTTTTCCGAGCGACCGAGTTTTGCCCGCGCTGACGATGGGCGGTTTTTACGGAGCGTATGTCGCGCGACTTTCGCGTGGCGGCATGTTGGAAATTTTAAACCAGGATTTTATCCGCACCGCTCGGTCCAAAGGCGCTTCCGAAAAACGAGTCATTTTAAAACACGCTCTGCAAGGCGGTTTGCTGCCGGTGATTTCTTTTTTGGGACCGGCCGTGGCAGGAATTGTCACCGGCTCCTTTGTGGTGGAAACGATATTCCAAATCCCGGGACTCGGTCGTCATTTTGTGACGGCCGCTTTCAACCGTGATGACGGCATGATTCTGGGCACGGTGATTTTTTACGCGGCGCTGATTATCACGTTGAACCTGATTGTGGACGTAATTCAAGTCTGGCTGAACCCGAAATTAAAATTCGAATGACCAAGCCAACTACAGCCGAACGTTTCGATCCGAGCCGTCTCGAAAATGTCGAGGAAAGCGCCTCACTCTGGGGCGATGCCTGGCATCGGCTTAAAAAAAATAAACTGGCCCTGATCAGCGCGGTTTTCATTTTAATTTTGGCGACGCTTTGTTTCGGCGCGTCGTTGCTTCCTTTGCAGCGATACGAAGCGCAGGACTTGAAACTCGGCCCGGTTTCGCCCAGCAATGCTCATTGGTTTGGCACTGATATTCTTGGGCGCGATTTGTTTTCGAGAATTCTTTATGGGGGTTGCATCTCGCTTCTGGTCGGCCTTTGCGCGACGGCTGTTTCGCTGACCATCGGCGTCGTCTACGGCGCGACCGCCGGTTTTTTTGGCGGAAAGATTGACGCGTTCATGATGCGGCTGGTGGACATTCTTTATTCCTTGCCCTTCATTATTTTCGTTATTCTGTTGATGGTGCTTTTTGGCAAAAATATTTACCTGCTTTTTATGGCAATTGGCGCGGTGGAATGGCTGACCATGGCGCGAATTGTGCGGGGACAGGTGCTGTCTTTGCGCAAACAGGAATTTATTGAAGCCGCCATCGCGCTGGGTCTGCGTCGCCGCCGAATTATTCTTCGCCACATGATTCCGAATGTTCTGGGCGTCGTCATTGTTTACGCGACGTTGACTGTTCCGAGCGTTATTCTGCTCGAAGCGTTTTTGAGCTTTCTCGGTTTTGGTGTGCAACCGCCTCGCAGTTCGTGGGGAACTTTGATCAGCGAAGGCGCCAAGAGCATGGAAGAATTTCCGTGGCTCCTGGTTTTTCCGGCGCTGTTTTTTTCCGCGACACTTTTTTCACTCAACTTTTTGGGCGACGGTTTACGCGATGCGCTGGATGTCCGTTCGTCGAAGGATTAGGCCAACCACACATGAAAATTTTGAAACCTATGGTTGTTCTCTCATTAACACCCTGCTTTAGCTGGGTGAAGAAGGGCGGATTTTCAATTCAACCGTTTCAACGGTTTTGCAAATGCGCAATTTTATGTTTTGTTTTGTGCCTCATGGTGTGCGTTTTTCTGGCAGGCTGCACTTATTTCACCGCTCAAAGCACTGAGTCCCAACGAAAGAATCAAACTACTATGAAT
>JALYXC010000256.1 GCA_030947315.1 Verrucomicrobiota bacterium
TTCTTTAAGAACAGGATCCAACAAACCAGCCATGGCTTCTTTGACCTGATCAATTAATTCATAAATGATCGCGTAAAGTTTTATCTGGACTCCTTCGCGTTTGGCGAAATCAGAAACGCCATTGTCAATGCGCGTATGAAAACCGAGAATGATCGCGTCGGAAGCAGAGGCGAGTGAAACGTCAGATTCCGTAATCGTGCCGACCGCGCTGTGAATGACTTCGAGCGAAACTTTTTCCGCTTCGATTTTTTTCAAGGCTTCCACGATTGCTTCCACGGAACCTTGTGTGTCGGCTTTAACCACGACCCGCAAAACTTTGGCCGCAGTGGCGTCGAGGGTGGCGAAGAGATTTTCCAGAGTAACTTTTGTGCGGGCTTCGTTGCTGGCCTGGCGGGCATTCATGGCGCGTTGTTCACCCAAATCGCGCGCACTTTTTTCACTTTCCACCGCGCTGAATTCCAAGCCGGCTTCAGGCACGCCATTTAACCCGAGCAATTTCACGGCGACAGATGGCCCCGCTTCTTTGAGGCGTTCGCCTTCTTCGTTAATGAGCGCGCGGACTTTTCCCCAGAACGGTCCGCAAATCACAACTTCGCCCACGCGCAATGTTCCTTTGCGCACGAGGACTGTCGCGGTCGGGCCGCCCGGTTCCAAACCGGATTCGATGACGTTGCCTTTGGCGCGGCGATTCGGGTTGGCTTTGAGTTCCAATAAATCGGCCTGGAGCAAAATCATTTCCAGCAATTTGTCCACGCCTTGTTTGGTCAAGGCCGAACAATCCACAAAAATAGTGTCGCCGCCCCAATCATCCGGCACGAGACCTTTGTCTTGGAGCTGCTGACGGACTTTCATCGCGTTGGCGTTGGGATGATCCATTTTATTTACAGCGACGAGGATCGGAACTTTAGCGGCTTGGGCGTGACTGAGCGCTTCGAGCGTTTGCGGCATGACGCCGTCATTCGCGGCCACAACCAGAATAACCAGATCGGTGACATTGGCGCCGCGAGCGCGCATCGAGCTGAACGCAGCGTGGCCAGGCGTATCGAGAAAAGTAATCTGCTGAATTTCCTTTTTGCGTTCCGGATGGGGAAAGGAAATCGTGTAAGCGCCGATGTGTTGCGTAATTCCGCCCGCTTCGCCTGAGGCCACATTCGCTTTTCGAATCACATCGAGCAAAGTTGTTTTGCCATGATCCACGTGGCCCATAATTGTGACCACCGGCGCGCGCAGTTTTAACTCTTCGGGTTTATCATCAATGTCGAGTTCAATTTTTTTTATGGGCGCATGAACGGTTCCGCCGCCGCGCTCCCGTTTTTCAACTTCAAAACGGAAGCCATACTTGGCGCAAATTTTTTGCGCGACCAGTTCATCAATGGATTGATTGACCGTGGCAAAAACACCGACCTCCATCAGATCCGCGATGAGTTGGAATGGTTTTCGCTTCAGTTGAGCGGCCAATTCTCGAACGATCACCGGCGGTTTTAAAGTAATGAGCTGACCTTCCGAAGGCGGAACAAATTTAGGCGCAGCGGGTTTGGGCGGTTCGGTTTTTGGAAATGCGCTTTGACTTTCCCGACCCGCTGGCAGCGGAGTGCGAAAATTTTGGCCGCCGCGTGCGCCGCCGCGAAAATCATCACGCGCCGGACGGCCGCCAAAACCAGTGCGCGACGGATATTTTGTGTCGCCCGACTTTTCACCGGGCCGAACAGGCGCCTTCGGTAGATTGACAAAACCGACTTTTTCGCCAATGCGCGGAATCGGCGGGGCAGGGGAGATAGGCGCTTTTTCTTCAGGCGGATGCGGCGGAGGTTCGGCGATGGCCGTCGCGGGAATGGCTGTCTCAAGTTCGGCGGAACTTTCGATTTTTGTTTCAACTAAATCCGGTTCTGGCGAAGAGACCGGAGCGGGAATCGGTTCGGAAATAATTTTGATGGAGACAGGTTCGGGAGGCTTGGGCGCAGGCGTAACTTTAACTTTATCTTTAATGCCGAATTGTATTTTCAATTCGCCTTCGAGATGAGCGGCCGTGATTTTGTCCAGCGAACTGGATGGAACCTTGGCGGGAATTTGCAACTCCCTGGCTTTGGCCAGAACTTGTTTGCTCTCGATTCCTAATTTCTTTGCTAAATCGTAAATACGAACGGGCATAATTTTTTTCTTTTAGCGACAGGCTCAAATAAAATTCATCAATCAGACCTATCCACTCGGTGTCGAAGCGACGGGGGTTTCATTTCCTTTCAAATTCCGGCGCGCCGACTCATTTTGAGCCGCCTCAATAATGGCCGCTGCTTGATCTTTCAATTCGGGAATTTCTTCCAAATCAACCGCGTCCACTTGCAACAAATCTTCCAGACTCTTCAAACCTTTGTGCACCAAAATGTCCGCTTGTTCCGGCGTAATTCCCGGAATGGCCGCCAGCGATTGCACCGCTTGCGCGACTTGTTCATCGAACCCAAACCGCACTACCGCCTCGGCGTCAATATCCACCTGCCAGCCTGTCAGTTTCGAAGTCAAACGCGCATTTTGTCCCCGCTTGCCGATGGCCAGCGATAATTGATCTTCGCTCACCAGAATTTTCATGCGATGACGCGCTTCATCCGATTCGAAGCTTTTTAATTTCGCGGGCGACAACGCGTTGCCGATGTAAATTTTCGGATTCGCGTCCCATTTAATAATGTCCACTTTTTCGTTGTTCAATTCGCGCACGATATTTTTCACGCGTTGACCACGCAGGCCGACGCACGCGCCGACCGGATCCACTTTCGGATCGCGCGTATAGACGGCCAGTTTCGTCCGGAAACCCGGCTCGCGCGCCACGCCTTTGATCTGGATCGTTCCATCGCTGATTTCTGAAACTTCCAACTGAAAAAGTTTAACGACAAATTGCGGATCGGCCCGCGACAAAATAATTTCCGGGCCGTGCGCGCCATTTTCCACCGCTTTGACCAGACACCGAATTCGTTCGCCGATTTGATATTCTTCAGTGGGAACACGCTCGCGATTGGGCAGAAGCGCTTCAAATTTTCCCAGATCAATCATCACATCCGACCGATCAAAACGGCGCACCGTGCCGCTGATAATATCGCCCACCCGATCTTTGAACTCGGTGAAAATCAACTGCTTTTCCGCTTTCCGGATATGCGTCATTAATGATTGCTTGGCGTACTGCGACGCGATTCTCCCAAAGCCGGAAGGCGTCACTTCCACTTCTACTTCCTCGCCAATTTGCGCGTCCGGCTTGATCCGGCGCGCGTCGAAAACGGAAATATGGTCTTGTTTGGAAACTACTTTTTCGGAAACCACCAGTTTGGCAAAAGCCTTGATGTCGCCGCTTTTTGGGTCAATCACACAACGCAATTCGCGCGCCGGGCCAACCGCTTTTTTCGCGGCATTCAATAATGCATCCTCCACCGCGGCGATCAGAATATCGCGGCTGATTCCTTTTTCGCGTTCCCAAAATTCCAAAACAGCTAAAAAATCGGCATTCATAAGCCCTTCCTTTTCCCCAATTCAGGGAACAAAAAAGCCGGTAGAATAATTTCTCCGACTTGGCACACTGGTTTCCCAGCAATAACATTATCGTTTCCTCTTGAAAAAATAGCCG
>JALYXC010000260.1 GCA_030947315.1 Verrucomicrobiota bacterium
GGACGGCGCGCCGCAAGTGGATGCAGCCGATCCGACCGAGCCGCCGGCGGATGTTAATTTTGATCCCGCCACCGAAAAACCAAGCGATGCGCCGGTGGATGATTTTCAAGCTGAATTTGAAAAATTAACCCAGCTCGATCAGGAATGGCGCGATCATTTTTCGCAAACGAGTTTGTCCATGCGGCCCAGCCAGGAAACGGAAGAAAAACGTCAATTCATGTTTGACTCGCTCGTGGCCCGCACGTCACTGCAAGAACATCTTTTGGCCCAAGTGCGTTTATCCGACATGACGGCCGAGCAACTCCCCGTCGCCGAAATGATTGTCGGCAACATTGATGATCACGGCTATCTCAAAGGGACGGTGGAGGAATTGTCTTTTTCAACGAATATTGCCGCGGAAAAAATTTTGGAGGTGTTGAAGATCATTCAGACCTTTCATCCGCGCGGAGTTGGCGCGCGTAATTTGCGCGAATGTCTCCTGCTGCAATTGGAACGGGCCGGGCGCGAAAGTTCCCTGGAATATCGTGTCATTGACCAATTCATGGAAGCTCTCGGCAAACGGCGCATGCCGGAAATTGCCCGCGGCCTGAACGTCAGCGTTGAGCAGGCGCAGGAAATTGTCGAACGCATCGGCCATCTCAATCCGCGTCCAGGCCGTGATTTTTTGCCCAATGACGAACGTTATATTTTACCCGAAGTATTCGTGCAAAAATTGGGAGACGAATTTGTCATCACGACCAATGACGAACAGATTCCGCATTTGCGCATCAGCAATACTTACAAAGATTTAATGTCGCAGGCCGATAGTTCCTCCGAAGTGCGCCAATATATTCGCGAGAAAATTCAGGCTGGAAAATTTCTGATTAAAAGTTTGCAGCAACGGCAGAAAACCATTTTGAACATTGGCAAAGAAATTGTTCACCGCCAGCGCGAGTTCATGGAAAAAGGGGTTGCCTACTTAAAACCGCTGAAAATGGGACAAGTCGCGGAAGCTGTCGGCGTTCATGAAACAACCGTCAGCCGCGCTGTTTCCAATAAATACATTGACACGCCGCAAGGGATTTTTGAGATGAAATATTTTTTTACTTCGGGCCTCCAGACCGCCGATGGGATTGGCATGTCCAACACCAGCGTCAAGGATTTAATTGCGGAAATGTTTCGCAACGAGCCGCCCGGCAAACCATTGTCCGATCAGGAAGTTGTGGAAAGGCTCGGGCAAAACGGAATCGCGATTGCCCGGCGGACCGTTGCTAAATACCGCTCTAAACTAAATATTCTCCCCTCCAATCTGCGCAAAGTTTATTGAGATTCATTATTTGCTTCCTGAGAAGAACCTGCGTATCTTCCCCGCATGGATGGACAGGAAATCATCGCGTTGTGCATCGTGGCAATCACAGCAGCCTTGCTCTTACGAAATAAATTTCGCCCGCGAAAATTTAATTTTCAGCGTGACACACATTGCGGCTGCTCTTCGCCGGCCCATTCCGCGCCGAAAAGTTCGATTGTTTTTCATGCGCGTAAAGGTGAGCGTCCGCAAATTTTTATGAAAATGAAGTAATGGTTCTTGCAAAATCTAAATTAATACGATATTTTTTCCCGGAGCATGTGCAAAATTAGTTCTTCAGTCCATTTTACGAAACGCGCCCAGAGTGCTTATGATCAGGAACCGGAAACACATTGGGCGCCCAACACCGATGTTTATGTCATGGAAGATGGGCTGGTGATCAAAGTGGAACTGGCTGGAATGCGCCGGGAAGATCTGGAACTGACCATTGACGAAAATCGTTTGCGCATTGCTGGTCAGCGTCCTGATGGTTGTAGGGCTCCTCACTGCAAATTTTTGGTCATGGAAATTAATTACGGCGTTTTTGAAAGTGTGATCGAACTGCCCGCCGGCTACGATCTAAGCCGGGCCAAGGCCGCTTATCAAAATGGATTTTTACGCGTAGATGTTCCAGTGCAGGCGCGGGTTTCCACCAAAAAATTATCGGTGCAAATTACCGGCCGTTAATTCTTCTGAACTTTTCACGGGCAAAAGGCGTCTAATGCCATCTTATTATGAGCGCGCCTGAAACCGACCCGATTCATATTCTAAAAGCTTCGGAAGAGCCGGAAGGCTCCGCCAAGGCCTGGTCAAAATCGCTGCCTGAAACATTGCCGGTTCTCGGCCTGTCCGACATTGTAATTTTTCCCGGAATGGTGGCGCCGCTTTTGGTGGAAACAACACAAAGCACTCGTTTGATTGATGACGTCGTGGCCGGAAATCGTTTTGTCGGTTTGGTTTTGCAACGCAAGGAAGATGTTGAAAATCCGGTGCCGGAAGATTTGTGGCCGGACGGTTGTCTGGGCCGCGTGTTGAAAATGTTGAAATTTCCCGACAACAGCGTTCGCGTGTTGATCGAGGGACTTCGTCGGATTCATCTCATCGAATATATTTCGCAAACGCCTTATCTCCAGGCGAAAATTGAAATCCACAAAGATATTCTCGAAGAGTCGTTGGAACTGACCGCCTTGAGTCGCAATGCTGAACGGCAATTTCAGGAAATCATAAAACTTTCTCCCACGCTTTCTGAACAGATAAAAATCGCCGCGCTCAACACCGATGAACCGGGCCAGCTCGCTGATCTTATCTCCGCCAATTTAAATCTCAGCCTTATCGAGCGGCAGCAATTGCTCGAAATCAGTTCGGTGCGCGAACGCCTCTCCCGCTTGCTCCCATTGCTCAGTCGCGAACTCGAAGTCCTTACCCTCGGTTCCAAAATTCAAAATGAAGTTGTGACTTCCATGTCCAAATCGCAGCGCGACTTTTTTTTGCGTGAACAAATTCGCGCCATTCATCGCGAACTGGGCGAGACCGATCAAGCGGCGATTGAAGCCAATGAGTTGCGCGAACAAATTGAAAAAAATCAGTTGCCCGATGAACCAAAAAAAGTCGCGTTTAAAGAACTCGAGCGCTTGCAGCAAATGCCGCCCGCCGCGGGCGAATACACCATCACCCGCAATTATCTCGACTGGATTATTAATTTGCCCTGGAACAAATTTACTGAAGACAAACTCGATCTGGCCGATGCCGCGCGCATTCTCGATGAACAACATTTTGGTCTGACCAAAGTAAAGGATCGGCTGCTCGAATTTCTAGCCGTCATCAAATTAAAGCAGCAATTGAAAGGGCCGATTCTCTGCCTGGTCGGTCCGCCCGGCGTCGGCAAAACTTCTCTGGGAAAAAGTGTGGCCGATGCGCTCGGCCGAAAATTCGCCCGTATTTCTTTGGGCGGAATGCGCGATGAAGCAGAGATTCGCGGCCATCGCCGCACGTATATTGGCGCCTTGCCCGGCAGAATTATTCAAACCTTGCGGCGCATCGAAAGCCGCAATCCCGTGATTCTTCTGGATGAAATTGACAAGGTTGGCTCCGATTTTCGCGGCGATCCCTCGTCCGCTTTGCTGGAAGTTTTGGATCCCGCGCAAAACCATACCTTCACTGATCATTATCTTGATCTGCCTTTCGATTTGTCGCGCGTTTTATTTTTGACGACGGCCAATTGGCTTGATCCGATTCATCCGGCTTTGCGCGATCGGCTCGAAGTGATTGAAATTCCCAGCTACACCGCTGCGGAAAAATTGCAGATTGCCAAACGGCATCTGGTCCCGCGCCAACTTGAAGAACATGGCTTGAAGAAAAAATTAGTGAAATTTCCCGAAGCAACCTTGCGCCAGGTCATTCAGGATTACACCCGCGAAGCTGGCGTCCGCAATTTGGAACGGGAAATTGCCATGCTCACCCGCAAGGCCGCCCGCAAAATCGTCAGCCGAAAAAACAGCGATGAACCGTTGCTGATCTCTCCCGATTTGTTGCCGGAATATTTGGGCCGGGCCCGTTTCATTTCTGAAACGGCCGAGCGAATTACCGAATACGGCATTGCCATCGGCTTGGCTTGGACGCCCGTGGGCGGCGAAATTTTATTTATTGAAGCGACCCGTATGCCGGGCAAGGGCAACTTGATTTTAACCGGTTCGCTCGGTGAGGTAATGAAAGAAAGCGCCCAGACCGCTCTGAGTTTTTTGCGCAGCCAGGCTCAAAAATTAAATATTGATCTAAGCGATTTTGATAAACGCGATATTCACATTCACGTTCCTGCGGGCGCCACGCCCAAAGATGGACCGAGCGCGGGCGTGACCATTGTGGCGGCGCTTGCTTCGCTTCTCGCCCATCGGCTGGTCCGCTCAGATTTGGCGATGACGGGTGAAATCAGTTTGCGTGGCCGCATTTTGCGCGTCGGCGGAATCAAAGAAAAAGTTTTGGCCGCGGCACGCTCGCGTTTGAAAGAGATTATTTTGCCCGACCAAAATCGGAATGATTGGCTGGAAGTTCCCGCTGAAGTCCGCCAAAAAATGAAAGTTCATTTCGTCAAACACATTTCGGAATTAATCCCGATTGCTCTGCGCGGCAAATGATATTTCAAAATACAAAACTCGATGTCGCAATTTCTTGTCGCAAAAGCGGAAAAAAAATTTGCCGTTCCATCCGGAGTTATTGTTTAAGCTTTTCATCGATCGCGGTTTTTTTCTGCAGCTCGGAATTTTCTTTAAAGGCGGCTGAACCAATCAGCCAGGAAGAAAATAATCCCGGTCAGATGCTTGCCGAACAATTGCGCTCTCGCGAACCTGAAGAAAATTCCGAAATTGGCGCCGTGCTTAAAATCCGTTCCAAAAATAAAAAAATGACTGAAATTCCGGTCATTTGCAAAATCCTCACCAGCACAAATCACTGGGACACCATTTACGAAACCGCCGCCACTCCGCAAATTGGCGCCGAAAAATTAATCGTCCGCCACTTTACCAACGCGCCCAACCAATACTTTCATGCGCGCGCGGAAAATTCATCCGATTTATTGCCCGAACTGGAATCACTTTCCCCCGCCGGGGCGACCATTCCTTTGGCTGGCTCGGATTTTTGGTTGACCGATCTGGGTCTCGATTTTTTGCATTGGCCGGAGCAGCGTCGGCTGAAAGGCGAATTGCGGCTGAACCAATCGTGTTACGTTTTGGAAAGTTCCGATCCCGACGGGGAGGAAATTGTCCGCGTCAAATCGTGGATAGATAAAAAAAGCAACGGAATTTTAGTGGCCGAAGCATACAACCGAAAAAAGCAAAAGGTAAAAGAATTTTCGTTGAGCGGCAGCAGTTTTAAAAAAATCAAAGGACACTGGCAACTGGAAAAAATGGATATTCATAATGCGAAAACCGGTTCCCAAACCACCTTGAAATTCAATTTGCCGAAATAATCCGGAGCGAAGACTATTGGGCATTGTTGTTTTCCTGACGCGGGTTTGCTGTCTTGGCGTATTTGCCTTAAATTCGACAACGGTCCTTATTCCACCCGATATTTTTCAATCATCTTTTCGTCCACCTCGATGCCGAGGCCGGGAGTGTCGGAAATTTCCACGCAGCCATCTTTCAATGTGATTGGTTCTTTGGCGAGTTGGCGGCTGATTTCTCCAGCGCTGTGACTCCTCCCTTTGGAGGAGGGTAAAGCCTTTACGGGATAAAAAGAGAATGGATTTCTCATTCACACGGGGCTTGCGCTCGCTGATGAGTCCGGCGGCTTTGATTTTTTGCAGACGCTTTTTAGCGGCCTCTTTTTTGCCGTCAAAATACGGCGCCGCGATGTGCGCGGTTGTCATGACGCGCGATTTAAAAAGTCCGCGAAAAAGGGAAAGGTCACGGTCTTGAAGATCCAGTGGAATATTTGAATGCTGGTCATTTTTCTTCATCTGGATTAGGCGCGTTGGTTTCATTTTCCTGCAAAGGGGATTGCTCCGGAGTGTTTTTAATCGCCTGAAATATTGGTGTAAGACAAATTCTTAATACAAGCCACCACACCGTCACACCCGCTGGCGAGTAACACTCCGCCTCGTGGACAAACCCGTGCGCTACGCGATCCCGGAACCCGTAGCCGGACTTTTCAATTAAGGAGCCCCGTAATTCAAAACAAAGGTCTTCGCCTAAAATTTGTTTTGTTTGTGGCAATCCGAAAATACCGCCAAGAACTTTGACTGTTTGTGTTCCATTTGAGTTCAAGTCCGACACATCTACACCCTTCGATTCGAGGACATAACGAAAAGAATTTTCGATCTGCGGTGTAAGTAAATGACTCGCTACCAGAAAATCGCCGTGAAATCCGGCGTGAAGTCCGCGTAAAAAAATTCCTTCATGGCCAGGCGGGATAAACGGATTGTTCCTAACAATAAAAAACAAGTCGCTGAAGTTCGGTTTGTGATCGTTGAGGATCTGCACTCGCGCCGGCTCAATGAAAGCTTCGACTCTCAGCGGCCAATTAAAACGAGACGCGTGAGAAAATGATTCTGCTTCAAGTGCCTGTTCAAGTGCTTGACCTTTCAGATTAAGAAGCCCCTCTTTTTGGGCGGTAGTTCGTCCTTGATCGTCCACCACGACTGTATTCATTGAATAGGCAAGGGGTGATTTCTTAGCAGTCTTCAGCACTTCCTCTTCGAGTTTTTTGGGATTTGATAACCCCTGCCCGAACGCTAGTTTCAAAATAGCTTGGCGAAGACCGGTGTGGCTAACGTGTTCCCGTGCCCGGGACACTAGCTCGGAAATATCCGTTTCACTGGAGAGCGTCTTGAGTTCCGCAAGTGATTTTTGCTGCCAGTCTTTTAGCTTGGGCCGTAGTTCCTCGATTCTTTCTTTTGTTGCTCCCCCTCGTCTTAGTGCTTCGATTGATTGGCTTAGAAGCGTCGCCGCCGCCATTAAACTTGCGCCAGGACCTTCCGCACGTTGCTCTGCCTCGCTCACAGAAGCCTCCGCCCCCGCGAGACGAGCCGCTTTTTCTTCCGCCTCGTTTTTGACGAGTTTATGAAGGTCGGCCTCAACCTCACGGTAAGGGCGACTCGCGTCAAAATTACCTCCCTCGGCCGCCCTCTGCGCATGACCTGATGCGATGGCAGCTAGCTCCACGAAATCACCGCATCGCATACGAACGGCTAACTTCAAATATTGGCAGCACCGGAATTGCTCTGTGTCAGTTGGCGAATTTCGTATCGCATTTAGAAGACTTTCAGCGGATTTTTTAAACAATTCTTTTCCACGGCCGAGCTTTGCTGCCAGATATAGTCCGCGACGGTAACATATAGCTGCTCTAACCCATTGCTCTGGAATATTCAAACGCTCGGCAGATTCCACATAGCTATTTGCAGCTTCGGCACACGCTTTGTGATCGTTGGTTAGTTCCCAGAGAACATCAAAAAGACGAGACCGCAGTTCGGGATCTTTGGTTAGTTTTGTCAACTTGCGGATAACCTCAATATCATCGGGGCTCATGTCCGATGGAATCAACCCGCGTTTTCCGCCCATTTGAAACCACGATTCAAAAGGTTCGGTCGGAGTATCAAAGCTGGGATGAAAACTCGTGATCGCCTGCAAAAAGCCGTAAACCGCTGCGCCGTTAACATCTCCGCTTTGTTGTGCTGATTCCGCCGCATTTCGATATGCGGTCATGTAGTAACTGCACGACGGTCCTCTTGCCTTCGCTAACGGTCCATCGATATCCACGTTTGCGAGGAG
>JALYXC010000291.1 GCA_030947315.1 Verrucomicrobiota bacterium
CGACATCAGCACCAGATTGGTCCCAGCCGGAGAAACCAACAAGACTCTTACCCACTCAGGGAAGAAGTCCGCAAAGCCAGCGGAGGTGCGCCCAAATCCATTAAGGGTGGCCGTCACCTTTACGACATTTCCGGTCAGGTTGGAAACCACTATGCTGGAAGGATAAGGAAAGGCTTGGATGGGCAGAGACTCGAAGGGGGCAATGTAGTCCTCAATGGTAATCCAGGTGGAATTGGTATAGAGCGCGGCAGTTCTTATCGTTAAACTCCAACCACCAGCGATACTTCCGGTGTCAATGGTGGCATCGTCCACCACAAAAAGATTCCAGATGCCATTGGGATTAGTTCCCTTAAAAATAGATAAATTCGTGGCCATCGAAGGAGCAGGCGCGGGCGCCGGAAAAGGGTCAATAGCTGCCCCGTAGTTGGTTGGTTTAAAAACACCGGAAACAATAACATTAGTTGAAGGTAATGATGTGAGGGCATCATCATCGAGAGTTACCGTTACTCCAGAGATCTCCAGATTGTTGCCTGCGTCGGAAAAGAGAATAAGGTTTGTGCCGCTGGGCGCGACCAACAACATATCAATGTCCCCGGGAAAAGTGTGAGAAAGATTGTGGAACGTGACGGTGATTTTATCAATCTTTTCATTCAGCGGAATCCCGCTAACGGAAATACCAGAAGGATAAGGAGTCGCACTAGTATGATCATTAATGGTGATCGCATTAGTGTTAGAAAAGAAATAGGTTCCCGCCCAAACCGTGGGCGCGATGAAGGTCAATGAGATGGCTAATAAAGCGAGAAGTTTTTTCATAGTCGGATTTAACGAAAATCTTCAGCCAAATTCAAGGGAAAAATTTTTAAAAGCGGGAGTGCGCCCGGCTCCTCGGGCGCAGCCGACGATGCCCCGTCGTCGGCACCGGATGGCGTGGGAGCGAACTCAGCAAGTCTCCCGCCGCGCGAAAGTTCGGCGCGGCGGCGCACCGAACAACAGCCGGGCGGCGGCTCTCCCATCTATGAAGTCAGCGCTTGCGCGTTTTTTTGCAGCGGGTAACTTGATAAGGTTTTCATTTTCAGTGATAACAAATTTATGATGCGCCTTTTCATTTTTGGATTTTGTTTGTTCGGTTTTTTTGCGCCAGCCTGGGCAAAAATTCAAAACGAAACTAATTCCGCTCTCAAACTTTCCTTTCCCGTTATCCGTTCGCTGAAATTAGAGCCGGCCTCGCTCATTTTGAAAAATGGCCGCGATGAACGCCGCGTGCTGGTCCTGGGTGAAACGGCTTCCGGCGAAAAATTTGATTTGTCGAGCGAGGCAAAATTTTCCGCCGATTCGCCTCTGGTCGAAATTGACGGAAAAAATTTCATCAAACCAAAATCCAAAGGTGAAACGAAAATTACTATTGCGGTTGCAGGCGTCACGGCGCAACTGCCCGTGCAAGTGGAAAGCGCGGAAATTCCTGAAGTCCGTTTCGTGCGCGATATCGAACCCTTGATGGCCAAAATCGGTTGCAATGCCGGAACCTGCCACGGCTCCGCCAAAGGCAAAAATGGATTTAAACTTTCCTTGCGCGGCTATGATCCCGATTTCGATTATCAAGCGTTGATTAATGACCTTTCCGGCCGCCGTTTTAATCGCGTGAAAGTTGAAGATAGTCTGATGCTGCTCAAACCGACCGCCGAAGTTCCGCATGAAGGCCGCCAGGTTTTAAAACCCGATTCGCGCGAATATAATTTGCTCAAACAATGGATCGTCGAAGGAACAAAATTTGAAGATCCAAAAAAATCGCGCGCGGAAAAAATTGAACTTCTTCCCGGCGATGTCCAACTCGATTTGCCCGGCCGCACGCAGCAAATTCTTGTCATTGCTTATTATCCTGATAGAACGATTCGCGACGTGACGCGCGAGGCCATTTTTTCCAGCAACAATGGCGATGTCGCCAGTGTTACCAATGGATTAGTCACGGCCACGCGTCGCGGCGAGGCTGCGGTGTTGGTTCGTTATGAAGGTTCTTACGCGACGAAACTGGTCACGGTCATGGGCGACCGCGCTGGATTTAAATTTGTCGAAATTCCCGAATACAATTTCATTGATAAAGGAGTCAATGCGAAATTAAAAAGGATGAAAATTCTGCCTTCGGAACTTTGCACCGATGCGGAATTTCTTCGCCGCGTTTCGCTTGATTTAACCGGCTTGCCGCCGACACCAGAAAAAGTTCGCGAATTTTTGGCCGACAAAAATGCGCCCAAATCCAAGCGTGAAAAATTGATTAACGAATTATTGGACTCGCCTGATTACGCGGAATACTGGGCCAATAAATGGGCGGATCTTTTGCAATGCAACAGCGAAATTCTCGGCGAAAAAGGAGTCTGGGTTTTTCGGAATTGGATTCAGCAGGCCATTACGCAGAACATGCCGTATGACAAATTTGTGCGCACACTTTTGCTGGCGCAAGGCAGTTCCTATCAAAATCCGGAAGTCAATTATCTCCGCGCTCTGCGCGATACCGGCAAAATGACCGAGGACATCAGCCAGACTTTTCTCGGAGTTCGTTTTAATTGCAATAAATGCCACGATCATCCATTTGAGAAATGGACGCAGAATCAGTATTATCAATTTGGAGCTTATTTCGCGCGGGTCGGAACCAAAAACGGCGCGCTGCCTGGCGAACAAATTATTTTCGCAAAATACGACGGCGGTGAAGTCAAACATCCAAAAACCGACATGGATGTTGCGCCGAAAGTTCCGGTTGGCGCGGCGAAAGAAGTTTCCAAAGACGGCGACCGTCGCGATGTTTTTGTGGACTGGCTCGCGTCGAAAGAAAATCCTTTCTTCGCCAAATCAATGGCGAATCGCACCTGGAGTTATTTTTTTGGTCGCGGAATTATTGATCCGGTGGACGACATTCGCGGCAGCAATCCAGCCAGCAATCCTGAACTGCTCGACGCGCTCACCGATGAATTTATCAAAAGCAACTTCGACGTGAAAAAATTAATGCGCACGATTTGTCTTTCGCGAACTTACCAGCTTTCCATTCAAAAAAATAAATGGAACGAAGATGACACGATTAATTTTTCGCACGCCACTCCGCGCCGCTTGAGCGCGGAACAATTGCTCGACGCCGTGGCTGTCGCGACTGGCAGCAAATCGAAATTTACGGGAATGCCACGAGGAACGCGCGCGGTTGAAATTCCCGACGGCATGGTGGCGGGAAATGATTTTCTTACGCTGTTCGGCCGGCCCAAACGGCAATCGGCCTGCGAATGCGAACGGAGCAGCAACGTCACGCTTTCTCACGCGCTGAATTTGATCAACGGAACCATGATTGGCGAAGCCGTGAACGACAAAAATAATCGCCTGACCAAGCTCGTCGAAAAAGAAAAAGACGACAAAAAAGTGGTCGAAGAAATTTATCTGTCCGTCCTGAACCGCCCGCCGAGCGATGAAGAAATCAAAGAAGTGGAATTTAAAGATGGCGCAAAAAGATTGGAAGTGGCGCAGGATTTGACTTGGGCACTTCTGAACAGCCCGGCATTCTTGTTTAATAGATAGGAGAACCATATGAAACTATTTGAATCCGAACTAGATATTCCTGAATTAGAAAATATGCCCGTAAAAGAGGCGCGACAGATTTTGAAAAAGAGCCGGTTGGAAATAGGTCGCCAATTTAATTTTCTACAAGGGGTTATTCTACTGGCGTGTGTTGTTCCGGTGAGTGCGTTCACTTCATCAAAGGCTTGGGTTGCACTCGCCGCTTTCTTCGGAGTCGCAATCACTGATCAAATTAAAATCGCGCTGCTGCGCCCAAGAATTCGTCGTCTCATGCAAACTCAAACTTAGGATAATTATCTTATTCACACGCGCGAGACATGAGAAGCAATTGAGTTATGACCATTGAAACTGAACATGAAGAAGACGGGCGCTGGCTAGCGGAAGTGTTGGGAATTCCCGGTGTTATGGCTTATGGCCAGACCCGAGAGGAAGCCGTGAAGCGCACTCAAGCTTTGGCATTGCGTGTCATTGTTGAAAAACTAGACTGACGTTATGAGCCAATCCGTTCAATTCTTAACCAATGAAAAAGGCAAGAAGACTGCCGTTGTCCTCCCAATTGATGACTACGAAAAGCTTATGGAGGACTTGGACGACTTGGCCGTAATTGCTGCTCGGCGTGATGAGCCGAGGATTTCGCACGAGGATTTTAAGAAGGAACTGAAACGAGATGGCATCCTTCCGAATTGAGTGGCCCAAATCCACTAAGAAAGATTTGCGGAAATTGCCGCCTCACGAAGTCGTGAGAATTGTTGCCGAGGTTGATCTGTTGGCTGAGAAACCATTTCCACACGGTGTGGAAAAGTTATCCGGCTTTGAAAACGCATATCGGATTCGCGTTGGCAATTACCGAATTATTTATGAAGTTTTTGTGGACGCGAAGTTGATAGAAATACAACGAATCCGGCATCGAAAAGATGTTTATCGAAAATAAATCGAAGGGAAAATTATGTTATCCATACCTGGTCAATCTGGTTCGACGTGCGACGGTTTCAGTCGCCGCGAATTTTTACGTGTCGGCGGCGCGGGGCTGCTCGGCATTTCACTCAGCGACATTCTTGCGTTTCAAGCGCGCGCCAAAGAAAATTCTTCGCCCGATGCCAAAGGCAAATCCGGCTGGGGCAAAGCCAAAAATGTCATCTTCATTTTTCTCCAAGGCGGGCCAAGTCACATTGATATCTGGGATCCGAAACCGGACGCGCCGTCGAACGTGCGCGGCGAATTTAAACCTCTGAAAACAAATGTGCCCGGCATCTGGCTGACGGAAGTCATGCCGAAGCTCGCTCAACAAATGGACAAAGCGACGTTGATTCGTTCGATTAGTTATACGCCCGCCGGCCTTTTCAATCATACCGCCGCCATTTATCAAATGATGACCGGTTATACGCCGGATCGCGTTTCGCCTTCCGGCCAGCTTGAGCCGCCCTCGCCCACCGATTTTCCGCATTGCGGTTCGCAAATTATGAAATTGCGGCCTTCCGATATTCCGATGTTGCCCTTCGTGATGTTGCCGAGACCGTTGCAGGAATCGAATGTCATCGGCAAAGGCGGCACGGCCGGTTTTTTAGGCGCGGCTTATGATCCATATTATTTTTTCCAGGATCCGGCCAAAGAAATTAAACTCGATGACTTGACTTTGCGAACCGAAGTTTCCAAAGAACGATTCGAACGCCGCGCCTCGTTGCTGAAAAAAATCGAAGCGCAAATGCCCGACATGCAAAAGTCGGTCGAGAGTTATGCCTTGCCCGGTTATTACCAAAAGGCTTTTGATCTGGTCCTTTCCGGCAAAGCGCGCGCCGCTTTTGATTTATCCCAGGAAAAAAATGAACTGCGCGATAAATACGGCCGGCACACTTTTGGGCAAGGTTGTTTGCTGGCGCGACGGCTCATCGAAGCGGGCACGAAATTTGTGCAAATGAACTGGCCCGCGGTCGCCAATGGAAATCCAACCGTGGATGCCTGGGACACGCACGCCGCGAATTTCGGGCCGCTGCGCGATTTGCATTGTCCAAAACTCGACAGCGGTTTGTCGTCGCTCCTGGAGGATTTGGATCAACGGGGTTTATTGAAGGAAACTTTGGTTGTCGCGATTGGCGAATTTGGACGTTCGCCTCGACTCGGCGTAAGCACTTCGGGAAATGGAAATGCGCCCGATGGCCGTGATCATTGGCCTTATTGTTACACGGCGCTGGTGGCCGGCGCCGGAATCAAACGTGGCGCGCTTTATGGAAAATCCGACGCGACGGGATCTTCGCCGGCGGAAAATCCAGTTCATCCCACGCAACTTCTCGCCACGATTTATCACGCGCTGGGCATTGATCCGCACACGATGGTTTTGAATCATCTCAATCAGCCGCGCGAACTCGTGCAGGCTGAGCCCGTCACCGCTTTATTCGGATAAGAAAAAAAACTGCGGCAATGAGAGAAAATGTTTTGCCATCGGGTAGCACCTGCCTTTGGCGGGGGCGAAGAAATCTTTTCCAGAACATGATAAAAATTTCTGCTCGAAATTCCGCTTCACAATCGCGGCACACGAATACTCTCCGAACGCACTGGAGATTTTTTTCGATTAGCATTTTCATCCTTCCAGTACTTTCGCTTTATGCCCAACCCGTTCCCAAAATTAATTCTGTTTCTCCAGAATGGATTCAGCGCGGCAAAACCACTGAAATTATATTTTCGGGCGAAAATTTTTCCAAAATTTCCGGCTTTGTTTTTGCGGATGAAGACCATTTCGAAGCGCTCATAGCGTCGCCTAAACCTGAAGTCCGATTAGAATCGAGCAATGGCGGAATTATTACCGGCGACGTTATAGACAATAATAAAACGCTCACCGCGCAGCTCACTGTTTCCGCTGACGCTCCGGCGAGTCAGGAAATTCGCGTGGAATCGCCCGGAGGCGTTTCCAATCCAATTCAAATTCGCGTCAGCGACCTTCCCGAAATTCCCGAAGCGGGTGGTCATCATTCCGTCACCAATGCCGAAAAAATAACCTTGCCCGTCGGCATCACGGGAATGATCGGCGAGCCGGATCAAACTGATTTTTATGGTTTCGCCGCCAAAAAAGGAGAGCGTTTGTTGTTCGATGTGGAAGCCAGCCGCATGGGTTCCGCGCTGGATTCTTCCCTGGCAATTCTAAATGCGACCGGCCAGGAAATTATTCGCAATGAAGACGCCAATGGTCTTGATTCGTTCATTGATTTTATTGTGCCGGCCGATGGCGATTATCTTTTATCCCTGCGCGATTTCCAGCATCGGGGCAGCAATACTTTCAAATATCATTTGAGCGCGGGAGCGATTCCTTATTTGGATTCGGTTTTTCCGTTTGGCGGACAGCGCGGCAAACCTGTGGAGATTTTTTTGTTGGGCCGCAATCTTGACCAACCCAAAATGAAATTATTCATCGAACCAAATGCGCCGATTGGTTCGCAGGAAGTTCGCGCGCACACGGCCAAAGGTTTTTCCAATCCGCGCAGTTTTGATGTCAGTAAGTTTCCTGAATTTTTGGAAAACGAACCCAACGATTCGACGACCAATGCCAATCCGGTCGCGCTGCCGGGCAATTTCAATGGACAGATGCAAAAAGAAAAAGATGCCGATGTTTTTAAGTTCAAAGCGGAAAAAGGACAGCGATTTATTTTTGAAATTTTCGCCAGCCGTTTCGGCTCCAAACTCGATCCGCTTCTGACTTTGACCGACGCGAAAGGAGCCATTCTCCAGCGCAACGACGATGCCATGGGCGCAGATGCCCGCATTGACCAGACGTTTCCCGCAGCGGGCGAATATTTTATTTCTGTGCGCGACTTGTTGGAGCGTGGCGGAGAAAATTTTGGTTATCGTTTGTCGGCCAAACCGCCGCCCGCGCCAACTTTTAGCGCAAAAATTTTGCAGGATACTTTGCGCGTTCATCGCGGGGGACGCGTTGTGACACGAGTCGAAATTGCGCGCGCGGATTTCAGTGACGCAGTCGAAATTCAAGGCGCAGATTTGCCGGAAGGAATTTCTGTTTCGCCTTTGCTGATTCCTGCTGAAATCACGACCGGCCTGCTCCAAATCAGCGCGAGTGAAAATTCGGCTCTGGGAAATTTTCCGCTTAAGCTGATCGCCATTAGCGCGATTGGTGGAAAGAAAATTATTGAGCCGGTTCAGTCGGTGGCCGGCAGTCCGCGCGCCAGTGT
>JALYXC010000293.1 GCA_030947315.1 Verrucomicrobiota bacterium
GTATCGCTCCACGGCCGCCACCATGAGCATTTGCTTGAATTGCTGCGGTGATTGTGGAAGAGCATAAACCGTTCCTGGCTCGCGACGATTCGGCACGAGAAATTCCCGCGCGCCTTCCGGCGTGGATTTAAAAAGGATGGGCGTTTCAACTTCCAGAAAACCCTGCTCCTCCATGAAGTCGCGCGTCGCTGCGGAAACTTTGCTGCGGAGACGCAAGTTGCGCGACATTTCCGGCCGGCGCAAATCGAGATACCGATATTTCAAACGCAGTTCCTCATTCACTTTGCCGGCAATTTCGGGATCATCCACTGGAAAGGGCAATACTTCCGCCATGTTCAAGATGTCGAGCCAGGAAACTGCGATCTCGATTTCGCCCGTGGGAATTTTCGAGTTGTTCGTTCCGGCCGGACGTTGCCGAACTTTTCCCGAAAGGCTGATCACACATTCGCTGCGCAATGAAGCGCCGCGTTCAAAAATTTCTTTGGACAAATCGGAAGGATCAAAAACCGTTTGAGTGCGCCCTTCGCGATCCCGAATATCAATAAAAATCAGCCCGCCCAAATCGCGGCGCGAATGAACCCAACCGGATAAAATAACGGATTGTCCGATGTGCGCTGGACGCAATTCGTTGCAATGATGTGTGCGTTTCATTTTGTTTTTCCGGAGCTTCCATTCTCGATTTTTTCAGCGGCCAAGTTCAAACGAAGGCGCGAAATTGAACGCGGATGTTGCGGGAAGAAAAGCAAATTTCAAGGGGAAATTTATTTCAGAAGATAAAATCTCCCGGTCTTATGGATAATGTTTGGATGCCTGCATTTGGATTTTAGTAGGGTCAATCAGGACGTTTATTTTTTCGGTTTTTTAAACAAATCTAACAATTGATTTACTGACGGCGTCTTGGAATTTGCGGGGGGCGGATTGGTGGTGGCGCTGGACGCATTAGTGTTTGCGTTCGGCGCGTTGGTGTTTGCCGAAGGATTGTTGGTAGTGCTGGCCGATTTTTGTCCTGATAAAACGCTCCCGATCTCTTGCAAAATATTTCCCGTTTTGCCGCCAATAATTCCCGAACCGGAACGCAACAACAAACCACCCAAAGCCATCTCGTTGATATCGGTTTGGGGATCGCCAATCGTTCCGGTCAAATTCACAAAATTCGGCAGCTTCACATATTTCGCGTCGGGCGCGGCGTCCGCCGGAATGAGATTGGCTTTTTGCGCGAGGGAGCGGCGTAAATTAAAATTCACCGGCAATTTTTGCAGAGGCGAATTAGTCAAAATATCAGCGATGGGAATTACGCCGCCAGTCGTCCCTTGAAACGCTTCGCTTTCCACAAAACATTTCTGCACATTAATATTTCCGCCGCCCAACTGAATTTGTGAATCAATAAAATTCAGCGGCGTTTCCGTAATATCTTTGATGCGCAAAGCGATTCCAATGGGAACTAAAATCTTTTTTAATTTCGGGCCGGCGATTTGAATGTTCGCGTTGGTGAAACTAAAACTCATCCGGCCATTTAAACTTTTTCGCAAATTCACACCGGTCATGCCGGCCCCTTTAATTTGCGCCTGGCCTAAAATTAAACCTTTATATTGTCCGCGTTTATCCGGAATAAAACTATTCGCAATCGGCTCCAAAGGAATTTTGTCCGCGGAAAATGAAATCGCATAAATATAACCGCGCACGCCCAGATCCAAATCCACGCTGGCTTTTACGGGCGCGCCATTCATCGCCATTTGCATCGGATTCAAACTTATTTTGCTGCCGATGACTTTTCCGGCGGCCTGCAATTTGGTGATGGCTATTTCGCGCAGATACAATTGGGCAATATTGAGATCCAGATTAAATTCTTTGACCGGCAATTTTATCGGCGCGGGTTCCTGGTTCGCGCTGGTTGAATTCGGCGCCGAGGAAGGGGCCGATGCGGCCGGTGTTCCGCTCTTTTTATTTTTTGCGGAATAAAGATTGTAAAACGGCGTGATGTCCAACGATTCGGACGTCAGCGAAATTTTTCCCTGAGCCGCGTTGGTTTGCGAAAGGTCAATTTGTCCTTTGACCAGCAACTGATTTTTGGCGCGAGCTGTGGGCGACAGGATCAATTGCAACTGCCGCAAATCCAAAATTTGTTTTTGCATGGCCGCATCCATTTGCAATTGCGCGGACAGAGGCGCGTCGGGTTCGGCTTTGGCCGGGTCTTTGACCACCAGATTGGCAATTTTAAAATCGCCCTTGACCTGAGAGCTTGCGGCTGAATCCAATTTGGCCGAGGCATTTCCATTGATTGAAATTGAAACCAATTTTTTATCGCCCAACATCCCTGACAAGAATGGGCGCGCCGCATTTTGGTTTAGTTCTTTTAATTTCAAATCAAGCAAGCCGGATTTTTTTTCCAGATTATAATTTCCGGAAACATCGAAACTGCCGCCCGCTTCCTCGCCTTGTTTTAGATTTCCGGCAAGCCGTTTGATTTGAATCGTTTCCTCTTTCTTCTCGATGTCCGCGTCCATGGCGCTGGAGAAATTTTCAAAACGGGAATTGCCGGATTGGCCGGTGAAATTGGCAATGGCAAAATTGCCGGTCACGGTTTGTGTTTTATTTTTTTGTGTGACCTGGCCGGAGAATTTCAGTGCGCCGCCACTGGCGTTCAGTTGCGGCCGATTCAACAGCGCAAAAAGTTTGGGCAACATCGCGTCCAAAACCAGTTGCAAATCAGCATCACTGCTTTTCACGGAATATTTTCCTGAGCCGGACATTGTCAGAGCAGGCTGATTTTGTTGGCTTAGTTTCAGACTACATTCGGCCAGATTAATTTGATCGAAGTCGTTCATTTCTCCGCGGGTAGTCAGCAAAACCTCGGCATGTTCAATTTTATTGCTGGCGAAAACGGCCGTGAAATCAGCAATGTGCGACTGCAGATTAAGTTGCAATTTTTTGCCGGCCTGTTGGGAAAGGAGATTCATTTTTAAACCGACTTTTCCGGATTGAATCGCTTCGCCAGTGAAAGCGCGCCAGTCGGCCAGATTTAAATTGCTCACTGTTAAATCAAAAGCCGAATCATCCGGAGCTTTGTTGCCTTGACTCCAATCAAGTTTCATCGGCTTGGCCAGCGCGCCCTGCAAGAGCGCGATTTTATTTTGCGTCCCATCAAGCGTGAAGGTTTTAATCAGCGCCGATTTGGTGGTTTGGTCGACGCTCAAATCATAGCCAACTTTCAAATCCAATTTAGGCGTGGTCTGATTTGTTTTCGTGATGCTGAAGGAATCAATATTCACTCCGCCATTGAGGGCCATCAATTGCCCATTTCGGGAAAGTTCAAGTTCGCTGCTGGAATTTATTTTTGTCGCGCCAAAATCAATTCCTTTCGACGCGCCGAAAAGATTCAAAACCTGGCGATCAATGGAGATAACTTCGATTTTCAGTCGCCCTTCTTTTTTCGCAGCGTCAAACGGGCCGGCCACGCGCATTTCGCCGAGGCTTTTTCCTTTTTGCAAAAATTGCAACGCGAGTTGTTTAATTTCGGTGGGCGACAGATCGCAATTGAGCGCGATTTGTAATCCGGCAAATTCGCCATAATTTCCGGTGGCATTTTTAACGGCAATGGTGGCATTGCCCTGCGCGTTTTTTGGCAATAAATTTTCGGCGAGCGTAAAATTAAATTTTCCGGCCAGCCCGGCTTGTAAAATACTTGGCTGATTTTTCGCGGCATTTTCCAGGCGAATATCGGACGTCACCTCCAATTTGCCGGCCTGGCCATTTTTAAGCTGATCGAGATTTAAATTGAAATGGGATATTTCAATTATTTCCTTCGTGCCGTCCGAGAGGTTTTTTATTTGCTGAAACGTGGCATTTTTCAGCGACACGTTTTTGATATCGAGCCGCGGCGGTTGGGTTTTTTTGGATGGCTTGGTTTTTTTTTCAGTTTTGATTCTTTTGACGCCAGGATTTTCGACGACTTTAATGATCGGCGAATCAATGGTCAGTTCGTCCACCTCAATATTGCCTTTGATGATGCTTATCAAACTGTAGCGGGCGACGACTTCCTTCGCCTGGATGAAAGGTCCATCGGCTTTGGGCTGAATTTTGAGTTGATGCAAAACGACTTTCGAAAATGGACTGATGGTCGCGTCGGCGACGGTGATTTCGGCGTTCATGGCTTTGCCGGCGCGCGGCAAAATGATGCCTTTAAAAAACGCGGCGCTGGTCACCACGAAGTAGAGAACTACTAAGAGCAGAACGACAACGGCTAGCGCGATTAAAAGTTTTTTGCCCAGGGAGGAACGGGTTCCAGGTTTGGTATCGGTCATAATTTTATAGAGTTAAATTTTTTTCTGCTTCAAGAATCGAAACGTAATCGGCGATGCCTTTAGCGGGAGAATATTCTGGCGTGAAATTTAATTCTTTTTTCACTTTTGTCATATCGGCTTCAGTATGCGGTTGATAAAAGTGGTAAGGATTTTCCATATATTGCGGTGCCAGTTTCAGGCCGAGATTTTTATTTAATTCCGCAATAACTTCATTGAACGAAAAAGCGTGGCCGGAACCGCAATTGAAAACGTCACTCTGTTTTGCACTCAGTGCGCGCATGGTCAGATTGACCACGTCTTTGACATAAACAAAATCGCGTTTCTGTTCGCCAGCGCGAAAAACGCGCGGAGGTTGGCCCGACTTCATTTGCAAATATAATTGATAAATCATGCTGGCGGCGGCTTTTTTGTGGGATTCGCCTGCGCCGTAGACATTAAAGTAACGCAAACCGACAATGCGCCACGAGGGATTTCTTTTGCCAAAATCGCGCGCCAGATTTTCCAATTGCGCTTTGGAAAAGGCGTAAATGTTCGCGGGCGCAGAGGTTCTGTCTTCGCTCATTTTGTCGCCGCCAATGCCATAAGTCGCCGCGGAAGACGCATAAACAATCGGCGTGCGATGCGGTTCGGCGAATTGCAGCAAGCGACGAAAACCTTCGACGTTATCGTGCGTCTGCAAAAACTGATCGTGAACCGTGGTGTCGGTAATCGAGGCTTCGTGAAAAATGGCGTCGAAACGCAACTCTTTAAATTGTGCGTTCCAATCGAGGCGAGAAATATCTGCCGTGATAAACTCGCCGCGAAAGCCTTGCAGATTTTTAAAATTGCCCGAACGAAAATCGTCCACGACAACCACACGGGCGTCGGCAAATTTTTCCTGCAAAGCGAGCGTGAGATTTGAACCAATAAAACCGGCCGCGCCCGTTACGAGGATATTCTGCACGACGGCAAGATTAAGGTTTAGAATTTAAACTTAAAGTTTAAAGTTGAGTGCGTCTCGACGTGAGAAT
>JALYXC010000313.1 GCA_030947315.1 Verrucomicrobiota bacterium
ATGTCAATTTTCTTGAATTTAAAAATGGCGCCACTAACTTCACGACCTCGCTGAGTATTGATCCGAACTTTATTATCTATTTTGCTTCGGCCAACTTACCGCCCGACCAACTCAATGGCTCGCATACCAACCGCTTACGCTGGGTGTCCGGTTTTGGCGGACCCGGCACTACTAACGTTGTGTTAAGAGATGGACGGACCATTACAGTCACTATTGCTTTACTGAATAGTAGCACGATTGATTCCGATGGCGACGGTATTCCAAACTCTTTGGACACCTTTCCGTTTGATGGGCCGCGGTTGACTGCGACCTTAACTAATCTTCCGCCCTTGACGATGCAGATTTCATGGCCGGCTGCGGCGGCGACCACTTATACTGTTGAATATAAGACCAATTTACTTTCTTTGCCGTGGCTGGTTTTAACGAACCTCACGAGTGGTCCCACCAACGCCATTGTGCGGGTGCGGGATCCGGTGATTCCAGGCAGCCCGCGTTTCTATCGAGTCACTTACGTTCCTTGATTGAAACTTTTCGGACTCACTGGCGGAATCGGCATGGGCAAATCCACTTCCGGTCATTTGCTGGCTGAACACGGCTGGCCCGTCTCCGATACAGATCTTATCGCGCGACAAGTAGTTGAACCAGGGCAGCCGGCCCTCCACGAAATTAAAAAACTATTCGGCGCGCAACTCCTCGATTCTGCCGGACAGCTTCGCCGGGATGAATTGGCGCGCATTGTTTTTGCTGATGCCGACGCGAGACAAAAGTTGGAAGCTATTCTGCATCCACCGATTCGTCAACGCTGGCAAGGCGAAGTTCAAAAATGGCGAGACGAAAATCGCCCTTTTGGTTTTGTGATTATTCCGCTTTTATTTGAGACCGGAGTCGCTCCTTTTTTTGATGCGACTATTTGCGTGACCTGTTCCGCGGCGAGTCAACAAAAACGTCTAGCCGAGCGCGATTGGAATGAAGAGCAAATCGAACAGCGTATCTCAGCGCAATGGCCCGCAGAAAAAAAAATTTACCTCTCGGATTTTGTGGTTTGGACGGACAGTTCCCTGGAAATGCACGCCGCGCAGTTAGAACGGATTTATTCGCGATTTTTTTAAATTTATTGCGGGAAATAATATTCAGAATCAGTCGTCAGAATTCTGGTCATGTGGCTGGACTAAACTTTTGAGAAAATCGGGCCGCTAAGAATAATCCGATAAAAATAAAAACATATTTTGGCGTTCCTCCAGCGACGGCCAGCAAATCAACCCAAACGATCCCCGCGAGCAAACCCGAAATGGTGTTCCCGATATTTCGCGACGCTTTCCAAAAAGTGTGACCAAGGCAAAAACAAATCCATAATCCTAATACCACTGAAAGCAAAAAACCGGTTTGCAGAAACGAGTCATCATTCACAAAACACGAAAGCAAAACCGGCGCGCCTAAAAGGCAGCATGGCCAATAGCGCTGAATTCCCGGCGCACTTTCTCGGCGGGCTAGATAACTGAGGCCTACAATGTAAAGCGACAACGCTAGCGCGCTCCAAATTACTATTCCATTTATGCCGTTGGTCGCGGCGGAGGCGGCGACGAGGTAAAGAAAAAAACGGCAGGTGGCCATCCATACTGGCGCAAACGAAGTGGCTTTGTGCGTCGCGTTGTAGAGCACAATGCTCCCGACTAAAAAAAAGGCGAGCGTTCCGGTTAGTCTTCCCATCCACGTCAGCGACATCGCGCCCAGCGCCAGCCAAATCGCGCCCCAAATCCAAACGGATTTTAAAGTAATTGCGCCGGAAGGAATCGGACGTTCGGAGCGAAATTGTTTGTCGAAGTGCGCGTCAAAAGCGTCGTTCCAAAACATGCCGCCGACATAAAGAAAAGTTGCGCCCAAACACAACCAGAGAAATTTCGTCGCGCTGCCGCCGCCGCCCAAAATCCAGCCGGCTAGACAATTTGACCAAACGGTGGGCAGGTTGGACGCGCGCGCAAGAATCAGCAGAGTGCAAATTTTTGTTGGGCGAACGTCTGGCATTTGTTGGAATTATTTTAGCCACAGATGACCCAGATATCACAGATTCAAAAAATCCATGTCATCCGTGAAATCCGTGGTTAAGCCAAACCACGAATTCTTAATTCCTGCAGAC